>NZ_RAWL01000057.1:0-29624 GCF_003668885.1 Corallococcus sp. AB049A
CCCCTGGCCACTGCCCTCGTCCCCGGGAGGGAATCCGTTGTCTTTCCGGAGGTTCGGGGAAGCCGAGCGAGGACCGAGACACCAGACAAGGGGTGTCTATTACGGAAATCCCGTGATTTTTTGTCAGGGGGCCGCGGTCAAATCCCCCGGTTGGACCCCAGCGAATGGCCCCAGCGAATGGGGAGAAGGGAGGGCAGGGGATGCAACGGCTCACGGGCGCGCGCCCGCGAGCCCGGCCACCGGATCCGAAGGGGCTTGTCAGGGTCCCCAGGTGGGCGCGGTCTTGGCGCGGGTGCTCTTCCTTCGGGGCCCGGCGCGGATAGAGCGGTCCAAGGAGCACAGCCATGAAGTCTTTCCTGTTGGTACCCAAGGAGTCCATCGAGACGCAGGCCCGGCCCGGAGTGCGTGGCACGGCGCAGGGCGAGCGCGTCCTCAGCCGCAGCACCGCGCTGCGCTTCAGCGCGGCCCAGAAGGCGCCGGATGCCCTCACCGCGCTCGGCCTGCGGTCCGCCACGCTGCCCGGCATGAAGCCGGAGGTCAGTGGCCAGGCCCCGCGCGGCCGCAAGAGCGCCCGGGGCAAGAAGGCCGCGAAGCAGGCGGAGGCCACGCCCCTGCCGGGTGGGCCCGTGACGGAGCAGACCGGCGCGGAGGCCGGCAGCTACCGGTTCATGCCCCTCATCGGCGCCACCATGGCGCACTTCTACTCCCCGGACGCGGAGAAGGCGGCCCGGGGAGAGCTGGCGGAGGAGTTCGAGTTCATCCCGGACGTGGTGCCCCTGTCCTTCCCCGGCCCGGTGTCCGCCGGCCAGACGGGGCCGCGCAACCGCGGCATGTCCTCGCTCGCCACGCGCGAGTGGCCTGACGAGTCCGGTGTCCCCCTGGCGCACGCCCAGGGCATCCGGGGCGCCGGCGTGATGCTGGGCATCCTGGACACGGGCGTGGACGCGGACCACCCGGAGCACGCGAGCAAGACCATCCAGTTCCGCTACGTCTCGCTCTTCCCCAACTCGCCGCACAACCCCGCGCGAGACGTGCGCGGCTTCGACCCGGACGGCCACGGCACCCACGTGTGCGGCATCGCCGCGGGCGTGCACCACGGCGTCGCGCCGGAGGTGGACCTCTACGCCGCGTCCGTCATCGAGTCGGAGACCATCCGCACCAGCCTGGGCCGCGTGGCCGCGGGCATGGAGTGGCTGCTGCACCAGTTCAGCCGCCCGGAGAACGCGTCGCGTCCCGCCGTCGTCAACCTGTCGCTGGGCTTCCCGCTGCAGCCGCCCCCGGGCATCTCGGAAGCGGACTACCTGCTCAACCAGCGCGCCCTGCAGGCCATGCTGCGTCGGCTTCTGGACAGCAACATCCTGCCCATTGTCGCGGCGGGTAACAGTGGCCCCGACACGGTTGGTTACCCAGCGGCCTTTCCTGAGGCGCTGGCTGTGGGGGCAGTCGACTTCGAGCGCAACGTGGCCACCTTCTCCGCGAGCGGCGCCGTGGGACGTCGGGTCGTGCCGGACGTCATGGGCTACGGGGTGAATGTGTATTCGTCTACTGAACGCCGCTGCAACAATCAGGCGTTCTATGAACGAATGAGCGGCACCAGCATGGCGGCCCCGTATGTGGCGGGGATCGCCGCGCTGTATCGTTGCCGTGCCCCTGACTTGACGGCATTGGAAGTGAGAGATTTGATTCTGGCCAATGCCATCAAGCTTCCTCGCTCGGCGAACCACCGGACGGGGAAGGGCCTGGCTGTTTTCAGGTGACGCGGTCGTTGCCGGGGCCGGTGCCACGTGAGCACCGGACCTGGGGAGGATGTGGCCATGCGCAGGAAGAATGGCGTGCCGGGCGGACCCCAAGAGATTTCGGCCCGGATGGCCTCCGTCGCCGCCGTGCGTCCGCTGCCAGGCAGCGGGGGCACGGTGCGTGCGTTGCCGGGTGCGGGTGGCCAGGAGCGTGACGCGCAGCCCACGGGCGACATCGACGTCACGGTCATGCCCCGGGAGACGCCCGCGCCCCGCGGCGCGTCCGCGTCCTCGAGGGCACCCCTGCGTTCGCGCGCGGAGCTCTACAAGGAAGGCCAGGCGGAGAATGCCCGCTTCCGGGAGAGCTTCATGCGTTGGTTGGAGGCACACCAGTTGGTGGGCGCCGTGCGCGCCATGAGCGAGCCGGGCGGTTCCCTGCCCATGCTGCACCTGAGGTGCGCCCCGCGCGTGCTGGACCAGCTGCGCCGCGCGCCGGAGTTCGAGGCGGGCACCATGATGCCGCTCGAACAGCTGTACTAGGCCCGCCCCCTTCCGCGCCTGCCTCCCGTCACCGGCCCCGCACCCCTTGGAACCGACGGTGCGTCTGCTTCTTCCTGATTAACCTAGAAACTCAGGATTGTGACGGCCTGAGGCCAGTGAACGCGGGGACGAGTGCGGTGTCTGGGATTGGACGCCAGTCAGTCCAGCCGGCAGGCGTCCTCGAAAGCCAGACGCGGGTTGCGCGGGAAGAGCTTCGCCGCGTCTCCGTGGCCCAGGTTGAGGAGGATGTTGGACTTCCAGCCGGTGCCCTGGAGGAAGGCCGCGTCCACCTTCGCCTTGTCGAAGCCGCCCATGGGGCCGCAGTCGAGCCCCAGCGCGCGCGCCGCCAGGATGACGTAGCCCGCCTGCAGCGTGCCGTTGAGGAACGCCGCCTGCTCACGGGCCTCCGGCGTCTGCGCGGCGAAGACGCTCTTCATGTCGCGCGACGGGAACAGCTTGGGCATCTGCTCGTGGAAGTTCGTGTCGTACGCCACGATGACCGTCACCGGCGCCTGCATCGTCTTGTCCACGTTGCCCGGGGACAGCGCGGGCTTGAGCTTCTCCTTGGCCTCGCGGCCGCGGACGAACACCAGGCGCACCGGCTGGCTGTTGACCGCGGTGGGCGCCATGCGCGCCAGCTCGTAGATGCGGCGCAGTGTCTCGTCCGTCACCGGCCGGTCCTGCCAGCCCGAGTGGGTGCGGGCCTCCGTGAAGAGCTGCTCCAGCGCGTCCGTGTCCAGGGCCGTGTGCGTCGCCGCCATGTGGGTCGTCCTTTACGTTGCGAACACCCCATGGCTACTCGCGTCACTTTTATTTCGCAAGTAACTTCCAAAAAGTAAGTAAGTGCCGCGCGGAAGGGGCGGGCGTTATAGTCAGGGGGGAGGCGGCACGATGCATGACGACCTGAGCCCGCTGTGTTCGCGGTTCCTGGAGGCGGCCGACCTGCTGGGCCGGCGCTGGACGGGCGTCATCCTGCGCATCCTGATGGACGGGCCGTGCCGCTTCGGGGAGCTGACGGAGCGCATCGGCACCATCAGCGAGCGCGTCCTGTCGGAGCGGCTCAAGGACCTGGAGGCGGAGGGCATCCTGGAGCGCCACGTGGACCCGGGCCCGCCCATCCGTTCCGAGTACCGTCTGACGGAGAAGGGTCAGGCGTTCTGGAAGGTCATTGACGAACTGGGCAAGTGGGCGGAGCGCTGGGTGGACGTGAAGGCCACGCGGGCCGCGCCCCGGAAGCGCAAGAGCGCCTGAGTCCGGAGCGCGGTTGCAGCAGGACGCGGCCTAGAAGTTGTGGCCGCCGTCCACGTCGATGGTGCGGCCGTTGAAGTAGTCGCACTCCACGATGAACTTCACGGCCTGCCAGATGTCCTCCGGCTCGCCGATGCGGCCCACCGGGATGGCGGCCACCAGCGCGTCGCGGGCCTTCTGGTTCATGCCCTGCGTCATGGGCGTCTCAATCATGCCCGGGGCGATGGCGCCCACGCGGATGCCGAACGGCGCGAACTCGCGCGACCAGGTGACGGTGTTGGCGGCGAGCGCGGCCTTGGCGGACACGTAGTTGGACTGGCCGCGGTTGCCGTGCCGCGCGATGGACGACATGTTCACGATGACGCCGGGGCGCTGGTCCGTCTCCACCATCTTGGAGACGACCTCGCGCACCATCAGCGTGGCGCCGGTGAGGTTCACGCCAATCACGGCGTTCCAGTCCGCCGTGGACAGCTTCTTGATCTGCCCGGTGGTGCGGTCCTTCTTCACGAGCAGCGCGTCGCGCAGGATGCCCGCGTTGTTGATGAGGCCGTTGAGGCCGCCCATGGCGCCGTGGGCCCACTGCACGAAGTCCGTGACGTCCTGCTCGCTGGACACGTCCAGCTTGCGGCGGTGGATGCCCGCCGGCAGCGCCGCGAGCTTCTCCTCGTTCACGTCGCCAACGGCCACCTGGCCGCCCGCCTCGTGGATGCGCTGCGCGAAGTGCGCGCCCATGCCCTGCGCGCCGCCGGTGACGATGATCTTCAGGTCCTTCAGCTGCATGTGCCTCTCCTGGGCGTCCAAAGAAAAAACGCGCGCAAGGGTACGCACACCGCGAGGGCGCTGGCCAGCGCCGCGGAGGCTGAAACCTGAATCAAGCTTCAACTTCTCATGAGCCCCGGACCCCCGACGCGGTGCGTTGGGGGCCGGGAGCTGGAACTACAGCGCGTCCGCGATGACGGAGCCCAGCCGCTTCATGCCCTCGTTGATGAGCTCGGGGGGGCGGTTGGAGTAGTTCAGCCGCATGAACTGGGGCTTCTGGTCGTTGGCGAAGAAGGGCGCGCCGGGGACGAAGGCGACCTTCTGCTCCACGGCCAGGGGCAGCAGCTTCGCCGCGTCCAGCCCCCCGGGCAGCTCCACCCAGAGGAACATGCCGCCGTCCGGCCGGGTCCACTGGGTACCCTGGGGCATGTGGGCCTTGAGCGCGTCCAGCATCGAGTTGGCGCGCTGGGCGTAGATGGGCATCAGCGCCTGGATGTGGCCCGCGTAGTCGAACGTCTCCAGGAGCCGCGCCGTGGCGCGCTGGGCGAGCGTGGCGGTGTGCAGGTCCGTGGCCTGCTTCGCGATGGTCATCGGCTTGAGCAGCGCCTTGGGGCCCGTCACCCAGCCCAGGCGCAGGCCGGGGGCCAGCGTCTTGGAGAAGGTGGACAGGGACAGCACCACGCCCTGGTCGTCCAGCGACGCCAGCGACGGCAGGTGCACGCCCTTGAAGCGCAGCTCGCCGTACGGGTCGTCCTCCAGGATGATGAAGCGGTGCTCCTGGGCCAGCCGCACCAGCGCCTTGCGGCGCTCCAGGGACAGGGTGGTGCCCTTGGGGTTCTGGAAGTTGGGGATGACGTAGAGCAGCTTCGGCTGGCGCTTCTTCAGCAGGGCCGCCAGGTCGTCCGTGTCCATGCCCGCGTCGTCGCTGCGCACGGTGGCGAACTCCACCTCGTAGCCGCCGAAGGTCTGCAGCGCCGCCAGGTAGCTGGGGTCCTCCACCACCACCAGGTCACCCGGGTCGAGGAGAATCTTCCCCGCCAGGTCCAGGCCCTGCTGCGAGCCGCTGGTGATGAGCACCTGGTCCGCGTGGACGTGCTGGCCCTTGCGGGCCAGGTGCCCGGCGATCCACTCGCGCAAGGGCGCGAAGCCCTCCGTGGTGCTGTACTGGAGCGCGGAGCGCCCGTCCGCGTCGCTGGCGAAGGTCTCCGCGAACGCCTTGGCGATGGCGTCCTTCGGGAAGAGCTCCGGGGCGGGCAGGCCGCCGGCGAAGGAGAGGATGTCCGGGCGCTCGGCGATCTTGAGGATCTCACGCACCGCGGACGTCTTCATCCGGGACATGCGCTGGGACAGCCGGTAGGCCGGAGGAGGGGGCAGGGGGGCACTCATAGCGTCCGCGCTCATGTTCATTCTCCGTTCAACAGCTCATCGGGGACACGCACGTGCGTGTCTTCCTTCAAGGTCGACAGGACGATGGTGGTGCTCGTGCGGGTCACACCTGGAATGGTGCGCAGCGTCTCCACGAGCAGCGAGTCCAGCGTCCGCGTATTCGCGGTCTTCACCTTCAAGACGTACGAGTCCTGCCCCGCGACCCGGTGGGCCTCCAGCACGTCCTCCAGCTCGGCGACCTTCCGCGCGAAGCCTTCGAAGTGCTTGGGGTGCTCGATGCTCACGCCGATGAAGGCGGTGATGTCCTTGCCCAGCTGCGTCGCGTCCACGCGCGCCGTGTAGCCGGTGATGACGCCCTTCTCCTCCAGCTTGCGGATGCGCTCCGCCACCGCCGGCTGGGACAACTTCACCCCACGTGACAGCTCCAGCTGCGTGGCCCGGCCATCGCGCTGAAGCATGTCCACGATGCGATAATCCAGGGCGTCCATGGGGCTCAAAACCTTATTTTTATAAGCGGCCTTGGCAGTCGGCGGTGAAGTTATATGCATCTGTCGCCAAGTGCAAGTCCGTTTGCATGCAAAAGGGTTGAGGCGGGTGGATCGTCTTCCATCCGACCTCCCGCTTCTCCAGGCAGCCAGGCGGAAGGTGATGGCGGACGGGCCCGGGGACAGTCCTCCCAGAGGGGATGGGTGGGCGCGGTGGACACTTCCCAGGTGTTTGACGCCTCGCGTCCGTGTCTGTCTTTGACGCAAGGAGCCATCCATCCGCTTTTGACAGGGCGGTCGGCCGGGTGCTACCCGTTCTGAAAGATGAATCGCCCTTCAACTTCAGAACGCGTCCCCGTCACGCCGCGCGGTCAGCGGACGCGGCAGAAGCTGTTGAAGGCCGCGGAAGCGGTGTTCGGCGACAAGGGCTACGAGCGCGCGTCCATCGCGGACCTCACGCGCAAGGCCAGCGTCGCGCTGGGCACCTTCTACGTGTACTTCCCGGACAAGCAGTCCATCTTCGTGGAGGTGGTGGACGAGCTGGGCGCGCGCCTGCGCCGCCTCATCGCGGAAGGCACGGCCGCGTGCACCACGCGCCTGGAGGTGGAGCGCGAGGGCCTGCGCGCCTTCTTCCAGTTCGTGCGCCAGCACCCCAACCTCTACCGCGTCGTGCGGCAGGCGGAGTTCGTGGACGCGGACTGCTACCGCCGCTACTACGACCGCTTCGCCAAGGGCTACGTGCGCGGCCTCCAGCAGGCCATGGACGCCGGCGAGGTGCGCCGCATGGATCCGGAGGCGCTGGCCTACTGCCTGATGGGCATTGGCGACTTCCTGGGCATGCGCTGGGTGCTCTGGGAGGAGGACATGGGGCTGGAGCGCGTGCTCGACACGGCGATGACGCTCCTGTCCCACGGGCTGCCCCCGGACGCGGGCTCCGCGCGCGCCCACCTGCAAGCTGTACCCCCCCAGAAGGAAGCAGTGCCGTCGTCGAAGCCCACCCCCCCGAAGGCGAAGTCGAAGCCGTCCCCCGCCGTCCGTCACGCGGTCCCCGGAGCTGAAACACCGTCATGCGTTACGCGAACATCCTGTCCACCGGCCGCTACGTCCCCGAGAAGCTCCTCACCAACGCCGACGTGGAGAAGATCCTCGGTGAGAAGGTGGACGAGTGGCTCCAGCAGAACGTGGGCATCAAGCAGCGCCACGTGATGGCGGACAACCAGGCCACCAGCGACCTGGCCGTGGCCGCCGCGAAGGAGGCCCTGGCGCGCGCGAAGGTGGACCCCAAGGAGCTGGACCTGGTGCTCGTGGCCAGTGACACGCCGGACTACCTGTCCCCCGGCACGTCGTCCGTGGTGCAGGCCAAGCTGGGCGCGGTGAACGCGGGCACCTACGACATCAACGCCGCGTGCGCGGGCTGGGTGACGGCGCTGGACGTGGCGTCGAAGACGATTTCGGCGGACGACAGCTACCAGCGCATCCTGGTGGTGGGCGCCTACGGGATGACCCGGTACGTGAACTGGAAGGACAAGAAGACCTGCACGCTGTTCGCGGACGGCGCGGGCGCGGTGGTGCTGGGCGCGTCCGACAAGCCGGGCTTCCTGGGCGCGAAGCTGCTGGCCAACGGCGAGTACCACGACGCGCTGGGCATCTACACCGGCGGCACGAACCGTCCCGCCACGGCGGAGACGCTGGCGCTGACGGACGGCAAGCCCGCGGTGCAGTTCGTGCGCAAGTTCCCCTCCACGTTCAACACCGAGCGCTGGCCCATGCTGCTGGACACGCTGCTCAAGCGCGCGGACCAGACGCTGGACGACGTGAAGCTCTTCGTCTTCACGCAGCTCAATCTGCGCACCATCGAAGCCACCATGAAGGCGCTGAACCAGCCCATGGAGAAGGCGCACTACACGATGGACAAGTGGGGGTACACGGGCTCCGCCTGCATCCCCATGACGCTCGATGACGCGGTGGTGCAGGGCAAGGTGAAGAAGGGCGACCTGGTCGCCTTCTGCGCCAGTGGCGGCGGGCTCGCCATGGCGTCCGCCCTCTACCGCTGGACGGCATAGTCCCCCCCATCCCGTCTCTTCAGACAGGAGTTCCTCGCATGTTCATCGGAGACTGGATGGGGCGGGGCGCCCTCTACTGGCCGGAAGCCGTGGCCGTGGTGGACGTGGCCCGCAAGGACGCGGGCCGGTTCACCTACCGGCAGATGAACGCGCGCGCCAACGCGCTCGCGGGCTGGCTTCGGGACGTGGCGGGCGTGCAGCGCGGGGACCGGGTGGGCATCGTCGCGCACAACGGCGTGGAGTACCTGGACACGCTGTTCGCGTGCGCGAAGCTGGGCGCCATCTTCGTGCCCTACAACTGGCGGCTGCACGCGGCGGAGCTGACGGACGGCGTGCGCTCCATCCGCCCGCGCGTGCTGCTCTTCGGTGACGACTTCAAGGACGCGGTGGCCCAGGTGCGCGAGCACGTGGGAGACGGACTGCGCCTGGTGTCCCTGGAAGCACAGGGGCTGCCCGGCGCGGACCCGTACGAGAAGGCCATGGCGTACGCGCCCGCCGCTCCCGTGACGAACGACGCGGTGAGCGAGGAGGACATCCTCTGCCTGCTCTTCACTGGCGGCACGACGGGCCGCTCCAAGGGCGCGAAGGTTTCGTACCGCATGGTGGCGTGGAACACGCTCAACACGCTGGTGCATGAAATCCGTCAGGGCGACGTGACGGTGACGCACACGCCGCTGTTCCACACGGGCGGGCTGCTGGTCTACACGCTGCCGCTGCTCACCGTGGGCGGCACCGTGGTGCTGATGCGCCGCTGGGACCCGGACGAGATGCTGGGCCTGGTCGCCAAGGAGAAGGTCACGCTCTTCTTCGCGGTGCCCACGCAGTACCAGCAGCTGATGGATTCACCGCGCTGGAAGGGGACGGACTTCTCCTCCGTGCGCTTCGTGACCAGTGGTGGCGCGCCGCTGCCGGTGCCGCTGTTGCAGGCATGGCAGGCGGTGCACCCGGTGCCCTTCAAGCAGGGCTTCGGCATGACGGAGTTCGGCCCGGGCATCTTCAGCATGGGGCCGGAGTTCGCGGTGTCCAAGGCGGGCTCCATTGGCCGGCCCAACTACTTCATCGACGCGAAGCTGGTGGATGACGCCGGCAACGCGGTGCCCGTGGGCGGGGTGGGGGAGCTGGTGCTGAAGGGGCCCTCCATGTGCTCCGGCTACTTCGAGGACGACGCCGCCACGAAGGAGGCCATCAGCGCGGACGGCTGGTTCCACACCGGGGACCTGGCGCGCGTGGACGCCGATGGCTTCTTCACCATCGCGGGCCGCAAGAAGGACATGTTCATCTCCGGCGGAGAGAACGTGTACCCGCTGGAGCTGGAGTCCGTCCTCTATGAGCACCCCGCCGTGCAGCAGTGCGCGGTGGTGGGCGTGCCGGACGCGAAGTGGGGCGAGTGCGGCCGGGCCTACGTGGTGCTCAAGCCAGGGGCCGAGGCCTCGGCGGACGCGCTCCTGGAACACCTCAAGGGCCGGGTGGCGCGCTTCAAGGTCCCCAGGCGGGTGGAGCTGGTGAAGTCCCTGCCGGTGTCTCCGGCCGGGAAGATTCTGAAGCGCGAATTGCGCGAGGCGGCCATCGCCGCGGACGCGCGGGCCGCTTCGTGACGGACAGGCTTTCTTCTCTTCAAGGGCAGCACACATAGGAGCGCGCACATGGCTGATACATCCAGGAAGGTCGAGATCCAGGACATCCCCACGCAGCGGCTCCGGGTGCGCGCCCGGCTGGTGGGTGACGAGGGCTTTCCCGTCATCTTCGTGCACGGCAACTGTTCCTCGTCCGCGTTCTTCGAGTCGCTGATGAAGACGCTGCCCCAGGGCTTCCGGGGCATCGCGCCGGACATGCGCGGCTATGGGCACACGGAGGAGAAGACCATCGACGCGACGCGCGGCATGCGCGACTTCGCGGATGACCTGGTGGCGCTGATGGACACGCTGTCGCTGAAGCGCGCGGTGTTCGTGGCGCACTCGGCGGGCGCGGGCATGGTGATGCAGCTGTCCATCGACCATCCGGAGCGCGTGGCCGGCCTGGTGGTGGAGGCGCCGCTGTCGCCGTACGGCTTCGGTGGCACGAAGGACGCGGACGGCACGCCGTGCTGGGCGGACTTCGCGGGCTCCGGCGGCGGCACGGCCAACCCGGACTTCGTGCAGCGGCTGAAGAACAAGGACCGCTCCACGGAGTCGCAGACGTCGCCGCGCAACGTGATGAACGGCTGCTACGTGAAGCCGCCGTTCCGCCACCCGGACGAGGAGAAGCTGCTGGACTCCGTGCTGGACACGCACGTGTCGGACCAGCTGTACCCGGGCAACTTCACCCAGTCTCCGAACTGGCCGGGCGTGGCGCCGGGCACCACGGGCATGAACAACGCCATGGCGCCCGCCTACTACAACACCTCCTCCTTCGCGGAGCTGAAGAACGGGCCGGACCTGCTGTGGATCCGCGGCGCGGACGACGCCATCGTCTCCGACACGTCGCTGTTCGACTTCGGCTTCCTGGGCAAGCTGGGCGCGGTGCCGGGCTGGCCCGGGGATGACAAGTATCCGCCGCAGCCCATGGTGTCGCAGATGCGCAAGGTGATGGAGCGCTACGCGGCCAACGGCGGCCGCTACCGCGAGGTCGTCCTCCACGACACGGGCCACAGCCCGCACCTGGAGAAGACGAAGGAGTTCCACGACCTGCTCGTGCCGTTCCTGCTGGAGCACGCCCGCTAGTCATTCCTGACGTGCGCTGAGGGCACGCGAGGGCCTTCCGGGGAGACCCTGGGGCCCGTCGTGTGTCCGCGCACGTCCATGTGTCTGTCGTCGCAGCCTGCTGTCGCCGCAATCGTCACCCCCCACGGAGGTACGCATGCGAAGCACCTGGACGTTGTCACTCACCGCCGCATTGCTGATGGCTGGCTGCGGGGCGGAACCCCCCTCGGAGGCCCCCGCTGCTCCGGAAGCTCCGGAGTCCGCCGCCACGGCCGAGTCCCCGCTGGACGCGGACCTGGCGCCGTACTTCGACGCCATCCCCACCAACTTCACCGGCAACTACCGCGTGGTGGGCACCTACACCCCCCCCACTTGGTCCTGGGGCCAGATTGAGCTTCTGGAAGGCCGTCAGCGCTTCCGTTCCGAGTACTACAACCCGCGCACGCTGAAGCTGCGGGACCAGGACACGTTCCAGTCCAGCGACTACCCGCTGCGGACGTACTTTGGTTCGCTGAACCAGCAGCTGGTGAACGCGTTCAACGTCTACTACGGGAACAGCTGTGCCACGACGGCCGGGGCCACCTGCCCCACGCCGGGCCCCACCAAGCCGGAGGCGCGCTTCGTCCTGCTGCACAAGGGGCGGAGGACCGCGGTGGGCGACTGTCAGGTCACCAAGACGCCGACGCTGCTGGTGCACGGCGCCATCCAGGACGCGAACGTCTGGCTGTTCCCCAACGGCAACAACGGCTCGGGCGCCACCTACGGCGGCGCGGCGCAGCTGACGGGCATGGTGCAGGACCTGGAGTCGAAGAACCGCTGTGTGTACGCGCTGACGTTCGGCTCGTTCCACGGCGACAACTTCAACCACGCCATCCACGTGGCCAACGCCGTGCAGCGCATCAAGGCGCTGCACCCGGGCGTGGCGCGGGTGGACGTGGTGGCGTGGAGCAAGGGCGTGCTGGCGGTGGACCCCTGGCTCGCGAACGCGGCGACGTGGGGCGGCTTCAGCACGACGCGCTTCTTCGAGCGTCTGGCGAAGGAGCAGGCCTCGCAGGTGCCGGCGTATGACGACTCGGTGCGCGTGTACGTGCCGCTGTCCGGTCCTCACAAGGGCATCGACCTGAACTTCCGCCACCCCATCCACACGCTGACCATCGCGAGCACGGCCTCCAACGCGCCGGTGGGCCGTGGCCCGATGCCGTGGACGTACTTCTCCGCGATGCAGTGCGTGACGTTTGGTTACAGCGTGCCCTGGTTCAACAACCCCTACGCGGAGAGCGTGTGCAAGGATTCCGGCGGCGTGTGGACGGACTACTTCCGCCGCATCTACCTGTCGAACATCACGGGCCTGAGCAGCACGGGCACGCCGGTGTACGCGAGCTCGCTGCAGACGCTGAACACGAACCAGGGCCTGTCGTCGTCGTCGTTCAACTTCGACGACTACAACATGAGCCTCTTCGGCGCGGTGAACACCAGCGGCAAGTACGTGACGGCGTACCCGGGCCAGCTGCAGGCGGCGTATGACCTGCGTGGCACGTACCCCATCCCGGACCGCAGCGCGTCCGCGTGGGACAACATCGATCCGGACGAGAACCGCTACTTCCCCTGGCTGGACACGAAGCTCATCTACAACCCGTACAACCCCTGGGTCGCCGCGGGCTACATGGCGTCCAGCGACCACCGCGTGTGCCGCACGACGGCGTTCGACCCGGTGGGCTCGCCGTGCTTCGCGTACCACGCGTTCAACACGAACCAGAACCGTGAGGCGTACGACTCGCTGATGTACGGCAAGTACCGCATCATGGACGGCCTGGGCATCAACGCGGCCATGGAGATGGGCGGCAAGTTCATCACGCGCCTGGCGGAGCACGGCCTGGATTCGCGCCTGCCGTCGCTCTACGTGCTGTACGGCACTGCGGGTGGGGCGACCCCGTTCGAGACGGACGGCATGACGTCCACCACGTCCACGCTGCGCAGCGACGGCGTGCTCTTCGAGGCGAGCATCGCGGCGGTGAACCAGCTGACCCAGGGCTGGACGTCCACGAAGAAGACCGCCGACGCGAAGCAGGAGGGCATGGCCTATGACCACCTGAGCATGGGCATCACCCCGGCGGTGTGGAACAAGATCTCCGCGCACTTCGTTTCGCGGGATTGATGACGTGATGTGAGGAGCACGGGCGTCTGTGTGACGCCCGTGCTTCGCGGGTCAGGAGCGCGGTGGGACAGGGACTCCCAGCAGCGTGCCCATGTCCCGGACGAGCTTGTCGAAGGAGTCCGCGCGCCGGGCGGCTTCGAGGTCGAAAACGCTGGTCAGCTTGGGCTGGTCAATGGTCTCGCTGTAGCCGCTGGGCAGGTGGTTTCCGAGCCAGCCCTTCGCGTCGCGGATGCGCTCGGGGTCGGATGGGGCCCGAAGCGTGGAGGGAAGGCCGCGGTGGCCGCTCAGGGACTCGGCCGCCGCGAGGAACCACGCCTCGTATTCACACTTTGCGACGACCACGGAGATGAGCCGATCAGGACGCTTTGACCGTGCCCAGGTCAAGAGTCGTGGCCCGAGTACGCAGGGCAGGTCCTTGTCGGCATCCAGCAGGACGAGGATGCGGCCCTCATTGCCCACCTTCCGGGCCGTCAGTTCGATGGCTCGGTTCAGTTCGTCTTCCTTGACGAGTTGGCCCCGTGGGATGCGATGCGGGAGGAGGACCTCGGGATGGAGTCCGGGTGCAAGCCACTGCGTCAGGCGCCTGACGAGGATGGGAGCAGCGGCGACTTCGCCGTGACCCTCGACGATGAGCCCCAGCTTCATTCGGTGCCGTGCTCCCAGAGCTTGAGGTCATTCGGATCAGGAACAGTCTGCCGGTCGGGAGCAAGCTGATTGGCCTTCAGCAGTTCGCCCGCGGTGTAGAGGCGGTCCTTGAGTGCGGACCGGGTCTCTGTGTCGACGGGTGCGATGATGCTGCGGCCCTGCTCCGATGCCACCGAGAGCACTTCACCTGCTTGGATGCTGGGGTCGTCCAGCAGCTCTGGACTGTGACTGGTGACGATGATCTGGGCGTACTGGGAGGCTTCGCGGAGTGCATCCCTCAGGACCCCTGCTGCCGCGGGATGGAGTGCGACCTCGGGCTCCTCGATGCCCACGAGCTGGATCCGCGGTTCGGCCCGCGTCTGGAACAGCGCGACCAGGATGCCCAGGGCCCGGAGCGTACCGTCGGACATCTCATAGGCTGAAAAATCCCAATCTTCCTGGGTGCTCTCAACGCGCTGAATGAACATGAGCGATTCGACATGGCCCATGCGGGTTGGGAACACCTCCACCAGCCCCGGCACGATGGCACCGAGATACTCATTGATGCGCTGCTTCGTGGTGCTGTGTGCCTTGCTCCCCAGGTGCGTCAAGACGCTCGGAAGATTGGCCCCGTCACGGGCAAGGCGGTCCCCGTTGTCGGGTGTTTGGAGCGCTCGAAGCTGTTCTGGATTGAGGTTGTAGAACCCCATGTTCGAGAGCGCGTCGAAGACGGGGCGAAACTCCGGCAGGCCTGACGCGTTGACAAGATACAGACGGTCGTCCGACGCGGGCGGCGAGACTGGTGCCGGCTCGAGGAGCAGCCTCCCCGCGCTGACGCGGTACTCCGCCGCGCCCACGACGCATTCCTCGTCCTTCACCAGGTAGGTCGTCATCCCGGGATCGCGAAAAGCGATGCTGACGGAGAAGTGGCCACTGGTGCCATCAGGGAGCTGGAAGTCGATGCGAATCCCGAACTGGTCCGCCTCGACAGGCAGACGCCGCATGAGGCTGAAGGCTCCGCCTCGATCTCGGATCGCCTGCGCCAGCGAGGTCCGCAGGGCATCCGTGACGAACCTCAATGCATCCAGGAAGTTGCTCTTGCCGGAGCCGTTCGGGCCCACGAGGAACGTCAGCGGTCCCAGGGCAACGTCGCAAGCCTCGATGCTGCGGAAGTCACGCAGGGTCACACGCGAAATCAGAGGAGCCCGACGCCCAGGTGGACTGGCAGGGGACGGCCCGGGACTCTCGGCGGAAGGCATCTGACGATCTCCAGCAGTGCGGCAGGCGCTGCATCGTGCCAGCAGCTTCGTGGGAGGGGTAGAGCTGGTACCAGATCGAGTCGCCAGAATCCGATGCTGGAATCGCATCGTGGTCTAGCCTGGAGCCGCATGCCCATCGTTCACGACTGGCTGGCCCGGCGGGCCCTGCTCGCCCCGGAGCGCACGGCGCTCGTTGATTCGCTCCGGGGTGGGCGGCGCATCTCGTGGGCGGAGTGGAATGACTCCGCCCACCGGACCGCGCTGTTGCTTCGCGGCCTGGGCGTGGGCGTGGGCGACCGCGTCTCCGTGCTGGCCCTCAACTGCGTTGAGACGCTGGACCTGGTGTTCGCGTGCGCCAAGCTGGGCGCCGTGCTCCAGCCGCTCAACTGGCGCCTGGGCACCGAGGAGCTCCACGGACTGCTCTCCGACGTCGCTCCTGCCGTCGTCCTCTTCGGATCGGAGTTCCGCGCTCAGGCCGATGCCCTTCGTCCCCGGCTTCCGGCGCAATGGGTCTCCCTGACGGAACCGCTCTTCTGCTCCCGAGAGACCCTGACCGGAGACCTGCCCTCCATCGAACTGGAGGCGGATGCTCCCTGGGTACTCTGCTCCACCGGGGGCAGCACCGGCCTTCCGAAGTCCGCCGTGCTCACGCATGGCTCGCTCACCGCCAATGCCGTGAACACCGTCGTCAGCTGGGGCCTCACCCAGGAGGACGTCGCGCTGCTCAACGCACCCCTGTTCCACACCGGCGGCCTCAACGTCTTCACCCTGCCGCTGGTGTTCGTGGGCGGTGCCTCCGTCGTGTGCCGCGCCTTCGACGTGGCGCAGTGCTTCGACCTCATCGACTCGGGTGACGTGAACCTCGTGTTCGGCGTGCCCACCATGTTCATCGAGATGCAGCGGCACCCGCGCTTCGACGCCGTGGACTTCCGCCGCCTCAAGCTGCTCATCAGCGGCGGCGCCCCCTGTCCCGCCCCCGTCTTCGAGCGCTTCTTCGCCCGCGGCATCGCCTTCCGCACCGGCTACGGCCTCACCGAGGGCGGCCCCAACAACTTCTTCCTCCCCGACGCCGTCATGCGCTCCCACGCCGGCTTCGTCGGCGTGCCCCTGTTCCAGGTCGAAGCGCGCATCGACGGCGAACAGCGCCCCGGTGACGTGGGCGAACTGCTCCTTCGCGGCCCCCACCTGTGCGCCGGCTACTGGCGCCGCCCGGAGGAGACCGCCCGCACCTTCGCGGACGGCTGGCTGCACACCGGCGACCTGGCCTCCCGCGACGCCCGGGGCTTCTTCCGCATCGAGGGCCGCGCCAAGGACCTCATCATCTCCGGCGGTGAGAACATCCACCCCTCCGAGGTCGAGAGCGTCCTCGCCGGCCACCCCGACGTCGCCGAGGTCGCCGTCATCGGCGTCCCCGACCCGAAGTGGGGTGAAGTGCCTCGCGCCCTCGTCGTCCCCCGTCCGTGCGCGGCGCCCACGCTGGAGGCGCTGGTGGCCTTCTGCTCGGGCCGGCTGGCCCGGTACAAACTGCCCCGGACGCTGCGGCTCCTGGAGGCCCTGCCTCGCACCCCGGCGGGCAAGGTGGACCGGCGGGGCCTTGCCCGGCTGCACGGCGACAGCTGAATTTCGGTTTCGTTGCGGCCGTCCCCCCGGAACCCCCTGGGGTGTCCCGCCGGCCCCGCGTTCGTAATATTTCGTCATGGGCCCGTAGCCCCCTGGAAATGTAGGGGTGAGAGGTTGCAGGTCCGGCCCTCTCGCGGAGACCCGACCCATGGAGACGACCCCACGCCCCACGACCTCCGAGGAAGCCACCATCCAGGTGCTCCTCGTCGAGGACGATGAACGCCTGGCGCGGCTCACCGCCCGCTACCTCCAGGAGCACGGCATCATCGTCACCGTGTCCGCGTCCGGCACCGACGCGCTCCAGCAGACGTCCCGCCACACCTTCGACGTCATCCTCCTGGACCTCATGCTCCCCGGCCGCGACGGCCTGGAGGTCTGCCGCGAGCTGCGCACCCGCACGGACGTCCCCATCATCATGCTCACCGCGCGCGGCGAGGAGGCCGACCGCGTCCTGGGCCTGGAGTCCGGCGCGGATGACTACCTGCCCAAGCCGTACTCGTCCCGCGAGCTGCTGGCCCGCATCCGCGCCCAGGTGCGCCGGGCTCGCGGCAAGGTGGGCCCCACCAGCCACCCCGTGCACGCGGGCCGACTGGTGCTGGACCCTCGCAGCCTGAGCGCGTCCCTGGACGGCAAGCCGCTGTCCCTCACCACGTATGAGTTCAGCCTGCTGCGCGTGCTGGCCGAGCGCGCCGGCCGCGTCCTCAGCCGCGAGCAGCTGCTGGACCTGGTGAAGGGCAGCGCGGATGAAGTCTTCGACCGCTCCGTGGACGTGCACATCTTCCGCCTGCGCCAGAAGCTGGAGGTGGATCCGCGCAACCCGCGCCTGCTCAAGACGGTCCGCGGCGCCGGCTACATGCTGGCCACGGAGACCGAGGCGGATCCGTGAGGTTCTTCCGCCTGCCCATGGGCCTGCTCCCCCGCATCTACCTGGTGGGGGTCATCCAGATCGTGCTCGTGGGCGTGTCGCTCATGCTCGCGCGCGACCTGTTGCGCAACGAGTCCTGGCGCAACCGCTTCGACGACGAGCTGTCCTACTTCGTGGAGGAGTGGTCCAACCTGCGCGGGGACCCCGCCGCGCTCCAGGCGTCGCTCGACCGCGCCCAGCAGCGCATGGGCATGCGCGTCACCCTGCGCGCCGCGGACGGGACGCTGCTGGGCAACACACGGCCGGACCCCGCGCCCGCGATGAGCGCGGAGGACTTGTCCGCCGTCTCCTCGCGCGTCACCCGCAGCGGCCCGCGCGGTCCGTTCCCCGGAGCAGGCAGTGGCCCGGGCCGCATGCTGGTGGTGAGCCCCTATCCGGGCCCCATCCAGGTCTACGCCGCCGTGTCCCTCCCGCCGCCGCCTCCGCCGCCGGACGGCGACCGGCAGACGGCCATCATCGTGGGCCTGGTGCTGGCGTGCACCGCCATCACCTCCGTGGCCTTCGCGCGCACGCTCGCGGGCCCGCTGGAGAAGCTGGCCAGCGCCGCTCGCGCGTTCGGCGCGGGGCGGCTGGACGTGCGCGCGGGCCTGCGCCGCAAGGACGAGCTGGGCCTGGTGTCGGAGGCCTTCGACGAGATGGCCGGCCGCATCACCCAGCTGTTGCGCTCGCAGAAGGAGCTGCTCGCCAACGTGTCGCACGAACTGCGCACGCCGCTGTCCCGCATCCGCGTGGCGCTGGACCTGGCCGCGGAGGGTGACGCGCAGACGGCGCGCGAGCTGTTGCCCGACATCACCGAGGACCTGTCCGAGCTGGAGCGCCTGGTGTCCGACGTGCTCACCACGTCCCGCCTGGAGCTGGTGACGGACGGAGCGAGCGGCGGCGTGCCTCCCTTGCGCCTGGAGCGCGTGGACGCGAACGCGCTGGTGGACAAGGCCGCTGCCCGCTTCCACACCGCCCGGCCCAAGCACCGGCTGGAGGTCCAGGTGGACGGCACGCTGCCCACGCTGGATGCGGATCCGGTGCTGCTGCGGCGCGTGTTGGACAACCTGCTCGACAACGCGGGGAAATACTCGGAGCCCGGCACCACCGTGACGCTGCATGCCCGCGAATCAGGCGGCAGCCTCCAGGTGGAGGTGCGCGACCAGGGCATCGGCATCGAGGCTCAGGACCTGGAGCGCGTGGGCACGCCCTTCTTCCGCACCGACCGCAGCCGCGCCCGCACCACCGGCGGCGTGGGGCTGGGGCTGGCGCTGGTGCGCCGGATCCTGGAGGCGCACCACGGCCGCCTGACGCTGGAGAGCCAGCCGGGGCAGGGCACCACCGCGCGCGTCGTGCTCCCCGGTGTGGGAGCGGCCCAGACGCCGGACGGCCGCCTCGCCGTGGGTCATCTTTCGTAATAGAGACGAGATTCGCCGAAACATTTCAAAACGTAGATAAGGGGCATGAAGGCCTTGAGCGAGATGCCGCGGGAAGCGCCGGCCCTGGCGCCGGTGGAGCTGGATGAGGACGAGGGGCGCAAGCGCGGTGTGCCGCGCTGGGCCTGGGTCCTGGCCATCCTGGTGGTGGTGGGCGCGGGCGTGTTCTGGCGCATGCGCGCCGGCAACCCGGCCGACGCCATCACCTACGAGACGACCCCCGCCCAGGCCCGGAAGCTCACGGCCAAGGTGACGGCCACCGGCACCGTGGCGGCGCTGGTGACGGTGCAGGTCGGCAGCCAGGTCTCCGGACGCATCCAGGAGCTGATGGTCGACTACAACTCGCAGGTCAAGAAGGGGCAGGTCATCGCCCGCATCGACCCGCAGCTGGTGCAGGCCGCGCTGGACCGGGCGAAGGCGAACATGACCGCCGCGCGCGCGAACCTCCAGAAGGCGCGCGTCAACGCCGACGTCGCGAAGAAGCAGGCCGTGCGCTCGAAGGAGCTGCGCGCGCAGCAGTTCATCTCCCAGTCGGAGCTGGAGACCGCGGAGTCCGCCGCCGCCAGCGGGCAGGCGGAGGTCACGGCCGCGGAGGGCTCGGTGGCCCAGGCGCAGGCCGCGCTCAACGAGGCGGAGGTGAACCTCAAGTACACGACCATCGTGTCGCCCACGGACGGCATCGTCATCTCGCGCAGCGTGGACGTGGGCCAGACGGTGGCCGCGTCCCTCCAGGCGCCCGTGCTCTTCACCATCGCGGAGGACCTGCGCAAGATGCAGGTCAACACCAGCATCGCGGAAGCGGACGTGGGCAAGCTGCAGCCCGGCCAGAAGGCGACCTTCACCGTGGACGCGTTCCCGGGGGAGACCTTCGAGGGCACCATCCGGCAGATCCGCAACGAGGCCATCACCGTGCAGAACGTGGTGACCTACCTGGCCGTCATCGACGTGCCGAACCCGGACCTCAAGCTCAAGCCGGGCATGACGGCGAACGTGACCATCGTCACGCAGCAGAAGGACCAGGTCCTGTCCGTGCCCAACACGGCCCTGCGCTACCGCCCCGCGCCGTCGCCCAGCGCGGACGGGCAGGCGCCGGCCCCGCAGCCGCCCCCGGCCGGCATGCGCACCGTCTACGTGCTGCGCCGCCAGCCCGAGCAGAAGCCGAAGCCCGTCGCCGTGAACGTGCGCACCGGCATGACGGACGGCACGTTCACGGAGGTGGTGGAGGGTGAATTGAAGGCGGGCGACCCCGTCATCACCGCGGCGAACGCGCCGGCGGGCACCACGCCCCCGGCTCCGTCCGGCGGCGGCGCCAGCCCCCTGGGTGGCCCGGGCGGCGGCCGGGGCATGGGCGGCGGGCGCCGCGGCTTCTAGGCGCGAGGCCGTTCCAATCACAGACATCGCGGGCAGGGGAAGGGACAGAGGCAGACCGATGGACGCGGAAACGAAGCGGGCACCCCCCGTCATCCAGCTGAAGAACGTGGCGAAGGTGTACAAGTCTGGCGACGTGGAGGTGCGCGCCCTGCGCGGCGTGGACTTCACGGTGGAGTCCGGGGAGTTCGTCTCCATCATGGGCTCCTCCGGTTCGGGCAAGTCCACGCTGATGAACATCCTGGGCTGCCTGGACCGGCCCACCTCCGGTGAGTACCTGCTCAACGGCCGCGAGGTGGCCCGCCTGGACCGCGACGGCCTGGCCCGCGTGCGCAACCGCACCCTGGGCTTCGTCTTCCAGAGCTTCAACCTGCTGGCGCGCACCACCGCGCTGGAGAACGTGGAGCTGCCCATGCTCTACGCGGGCGTGCCCGCCAAGGAGCGCCGCGTCCGCGCGAAGGAGGCGCTGGAGCGCGTGGGGCTGGGGGCCCGCCTGGACCACCACCCGAAGCAGCTCTCCGGCGGTCAGCAGCAGCGCGTGGCCATCGCGCGCGCGCTGGTGGGGCGGCCCCGCGTCATCCTCGCGGACGAGCCCACGGGCAACCTGGACTCGCGCACCACGGTGGAGGTGATGGCGCTGTTCCAGCAGCTGCAGAAGGAGGGCCTGACGCTGGTGCTGGTGACGCACGAGCCGGACGTGGCCGAGTACACCCAGCGCGTGGTGGTGGTGAAGGACGGGCGCATCGTGAACGACAGACGCCAGACGCCGAACCCGGCGGTGGTGCCCGCCGAGGAGGTGGGGACATGAACATCCTGGAGACGCTCGTCCTGGCGCTGCGCGCGCTCTTGCGGTCCAAGACGCGCTCGGTGCTCACCGCGCTGGGCATCATCATTGGCGTGGGCGCGGTCATCGCCATGGTGGCCATTGGCGACGGCGCGAAGGCCAGCGTGCAGAAGGTCTTCGACTCCATGGGCACCAACCTGCTCATCATCCTGCCGGGCTCGTCCCGGTCCGGTGGCGCGAGAGGCGGCTTCGGCAGCCAGCCCACCATCACCTGGGACGACCTGGAGGCCGTGCGCACGCAGGTGGCCAGCGTGCGCGGCGCGGCGCCGGAGATGCGCTCCAACGCGCAGGTGTTCAGCGAGGACCAGAACTGGAACACCAGCATCATCGGCACCACGACGGACTACTTCACCGTGCGCAGCTGGACCCTGGCCAAGGGCGCGCACTTCACGGACGCGGACAACGAGGCGGGCGCGAAGGTGGCGGTGCTGGGCCAGACGGTGGTGGACAACCTCTACGGCAAGGGCTTCAACCCCGTGGGGCAGGTCATCCGCATCAACAAGACGCCCTTCACCGTGGTGGGCGTGACGGCGCCCAAGGGCCAGTCGCCCGTGGGCCAGGACTTCGACAACACGGTGTTCGTGCCGGCCACCACCTTCCGCCGCCAGGTGCAGGCCCAGAGCCTGGGCACGTACATCACCGGCGCGGTGTTCGTGCAGGCGGTGAGCGCGGACCTCACGGCCAAGGCCCAGGCGGACGTGGCGAACCTGCTGCGGATGCGCCACCGGCTGGGGGACAACGACCCGGACGACTTCGACGTGCGCAACCTGGCGGAGGTGGCCAGCGGTCAGCAGCAGAGCACGGAGACGTTGAGCCTGCTGCTCGCGGCCATCGCGGCGGTGTCGCTGGTGGTGGGCGGCATCGGCATCATGAACATCATGCTGGTGAGCGTCACCGAACGCACGCGCGAGATTGGCGTGCGCGTGGCGGTGGGCGCCAGGCCGCGCGACATCCTGGCGCAGTTCCTCATCGAGGCGCTGACGCTGGCGGTGCTGGGCGGCATCATCGGCGCGGCCGTGGGCCTGGGCGTGGCGAAGCTGCTCGCCTCGCAGTTCGGCTGGCCCATGCTGGTCCGTCCTGACGTCGCGCTGCTGGCCATCGGGTTCAGCGGCCTGGTCGGGGTCGTCTTCGGGCTGTACCCGGCGCGCAAGGCGAGCCTGTTGGATCCCATTGATGCACTGAGGTACGAGTGATGCGCGCGCTTCCGTTGACGTTCTCCCTGTGCCTGCTGCCCGTCGTCGCGGGGGCGCAGCAGGCCCCGGCCGACGCCCCGGCCGACGCGCCGAGGGCGCAGCAGGCCCCGGCCACCACGCCGCAGGACCCGGCGAAGCCCGTGACGCCTCCGGCCGTGCAGCAGTCCCTGTCCATGTCCGCCGCCGAGGGGCGCATCATCACCCTGGCGGACGCGGAGACGCTGGCGCGCCAGAACCAGCCGACGCTGCGCTCGGCGCAGGCGAACACCGACGCGGCGTACGCGCGGGTGGATCAGGCCTTCTCCAGCTTCCTGCCGCAGGTGAGCGCCAGCGCCAGCTACACGCTGGGCACCAGCAACCGGGACGTCATCCAGGTGGTGGGCGGCGGCTCCACGGGCGTGGTGTCCAACACCTCGCGGCGCTTCAGCGGCAGCGTCAACGCCAACCAGCTCATCTACGACTTCGGCAAGACGACGGGCCGCTACAACGCGTCCAGGGAGTCCGCGGGCGCGCAGGAGAACTCGCAGCTGCAGGTGCTGCAGGACGCGCTGCGCGACGTGCGCGCCGCGTACTTCAACGTCCTCACGCAGAAGGCCCTCTTGGGCGTGGCGCGTGAGACGCTGCAGAGCGAGCTGGCGCGGCTGGACCAGGTGAACGCGTCCGTGCAGGTGGGCACGCGGCCGGAGATTGATCTGCTCCAGCAGCGCACCGCGAAGGCCAACGCGCAGGTGGCGCTCATCCGCGCGCAGAACGCGTACGCCACCGCGAAGGCGCAGCTCAACCAGACCATGGGCGTGGAGACGGCCACGGACTACACCGTGCAGGACGTGACGGTGGCGGCCATCCCGGGCGAGGACGCGCTGCTGGACGCGCTGGTGAAGCGCGCGCTGGAGGCCCGCCCGGACGTCGCCGCGCGCGAGCGGCAGATCGCCGCGCAGGAGTCCCAGGTGAGGGTGACGAAGGCGGGCCACCTGCCCTCGTTCAGCCTGACCGGCAACGCGGCGGACGTGGGCGAGAACCCGTTCAACGACCCCACCTTGAGCGTGCAGGGCGGCGTCAACCTGAGCTGGGCGCTGTTCCAGGGTGGCCTGGTCAACGCGCAGACGCGCGAGGCCCAGGCCTCCCTGCGCGACCTCCAGGCGCAGAAGGACGCGCTCCGGCAGCAGGTGCGGCTGCAGGTGGAGCAGGCCCGGCTCAACGTGGCGGCCACGCGCGAGGCGCTGACCGCCGCGGACGAGGCCCAGGTGAACGCTCGCGAGCGGCTGCGGCTGGCGGAAGGGCGCTACCGCGCGGGCGTGGGCAACATCATCGAGGTGAGCGACGCGCAGGTGGCCTTCACCAACGCGTCCGCCCAGCAGGTGCAGGCGACGTACGACCTGGCCACCTCGCGCGCGGAGCTGGCGCGCGCCCTGGGCACGGTGGAGCTCAACACGCTGGCGTCGCGGTAGCGCCAGGCGTCATGGCCGTGCCGTGAATCTGAAAACATGAGCCAACCCTGAAGGGTGGCAGTGGCGGCAGGACGCCGGAACACCGTAGGAAACGGCGGCCCCAACGTCATGGGTCACCTCCGGACAAGCCTGCAACCGCGCGCGCGGGTGCTCCACGAAGGCCGTTTCCAGAGGGCGCTCCGTCTCAGAAGAGGCCCGGGTGTCGGGGTTGCCCGGACTCCGAAAGTCCACCTCCCGCGCAGCGACCCTATGGGTGAACAATGGGAGGCTGACCCGGCAAGTTCTGTCTGTCTGCCTCTATACGTCCTATGCCGTCGGCCAAACGTTTCGGGTCGGCAAGCAAGGGCATGGACAAGAAACTCGCAACCACCATCGGCGCATCGGCCCGGGTCGCCCGGGGCCGCATGGAGCTCACGCAGGCCGACGTGGCCGAGCGGATCGACGTGGCGACGGAAGTGTACGGGCGCCTGGAGCGCGGCGGCATGCTCCCCAGCGTCCAGACCCTGCTGAAGCTGTGCCACGAGCTGCATGTCTCCGCGGACGAGCTGCTGGGACTCGCGGCGCAGGGCGCTCCGCCGTCGCGTGCGAGTGAAGCCCCGCCGCCCACGCCCGAGCGCCCGGAAGTGCGCCGGCTGCTGCGCAGCGTGCGTCAGCTGGACCCCGCCCAGGTGAAGCTGCTGGGCCTGGTGGCCAACGCGCTCCAGCGCCGTTAGCCACCGCCTCCCTCATCGTTTCTTTAGAGGTTCGACAGGACGCGATCCAGGTCCGCGGGCCGCACCGGCTTGGTGAGGTGCACGTCGAACCCGGCCTTCAGGGCCTGCTGGTAGGCCTCCGGGTCGCCGTAGCCGCTGAGCGCCACCAGCCGCAGGTTCTGCCCCACGCGCGCGCGCAGCGCCCTCGCCACCTGGAAGCCGTCCAGCCCCGGCAGGCCAATGTCCACCAGCGCCAGCTCCGGCGCGTGCTCCAGGGCCAGCTCCACGCCCTGCACGCCGTTCTGGGCCACCGCCACCTGGTGACCCCACAGCTCCAGCAGGTCGCGCATGGACTGGCGCGCGTCCGAGTTGTCCTCCACCAGGAGGATGCGCCGCGCGCGCCGCGAGTCCAGGACGTTCGCCCCCAGCGTCTTGGGGACGCGGTCCGCGGGGATGAGCGGCAGCCGCACCACGAACTCGCTGCCCTGGCCCAGGCCGCCGCTGGTGGCCTCCACGGTGCCGCCGTGCATCCGCACCAGCGTGCGCACCAGGGTGAGGCCAATGCCCAGGCCCCCGCGCGAGCGCTCCAGGGACGTGTCCGCCTGGGCGAACAGCTCGAACATGGCGGGCAGCTTCTCCGGCGGGATGCCGATGCCCGTGTCCTTCACCCGCAGCACCGCCTGCGCGTTGCCGTCCACGCCCTCCTGGAAGAGGTCCACGGTGACGCTGCCCTCGTCCGTGTACTTGGCCGCGTTGTCCACCAGGTTGGTGAAGACCTGCTCCAGGCGCGTGGCGTCGCCCTCCAGCCACAAGGGCGTGCGCGGCAGGTGGACCTCCAGCTTCAGGCCGCGGGCCTCCACGCGGGGGCGCAGGATGGCGAGCAGTTGCTGGAAGCTCTCCGTCAGGTTCACCGGCTCCGTGCGCAGCTCCACCTTGCCCCGGGTGATGCGGCTGACGTCCAGCAGGTCGTCCACCAGCCGCGCCAGGTGGTGCGTCTGGCGCTGGATGATGCCGTGCATCCGCGCTTCCTTGGTGTCCGAGGGCGCCTTGCGCTCCAGGATGCCAATGGCCGTCATGATGGCGGCCAGCGGGTTGCGCAGCTCGTGGGCCAGCATGGCCAGGAACTCGTCCTTGCGCCGGTCCATCTCGATGAGCTGGTCCGTGCGCAGCCGGGCCTGCTGCTCCGCGTGGCGCAGGCGCAACAGCGAGCGCACCGTGGCGATGAGCTCCGAGGGCTCATAGGGCTGGGTGAGGTACGCGTCCGCGCCGCCCTCCAGGCCCTGCACCTTCTTGTCCGCCGTGACGAACGTGGCGGACGTGTGCATCACCGCGATGGCGGCCGTGGCCGCGTTGGCCCTCAGCCGCGCGCAGACTTCATAGCCGCTGATGTCCGGCAGCTTCACGTCCAGGACGATGACGTCCGGGCGGTGCTCCTCCGCCAGGAGGAGCGCCGCCATGCCGGTGGCCGCCTCCAGCACGTGGTAGCCGGACATCTCCAGGATGCGGTTGACCAGGTAGCGGTTGGCCTCGTCGTCGTTGACGTTGAGGACCGTTGCCAGGCGGGGTTCCTCAGCCACGGGGGTTCACCTCGCGCAGGTCCCGGTTCCCCAATCCCGCCTTGGACAGCGCGTCGCGGATGCGGGTGATGGCCACCTCGCGGCTGAGCGTGTGCTTGGCCAGGATGGCGGAGGTCTCGCGCGCCAGCCGGGCCCGCTCCGACTCCTGCAACTGGTGGGAGGTGTGCAGGATGATGGGGATGTCGCGGGTGCGCGGATCCGCCTTCAATTCATCCAGCACGTCGAAGGCGGTGATGTCCGGCAGCACGAAGTCCAGGAAGATGAGGTGCGGGGCGTTCTCGCGGGCAATGCGAACGCCCTCGCGGCCGTTGGACGCCTCCAGCAGGTGGAAGGCCGTGTCCTTCAGGAGCTGCTTGAGCAGGTAGCGGTGCACGTCGTCGTCGTCGATGATGAGCAGCCGCTCCACCGGTCCGACGCGGGCCATGGACGCCAGCTTCTTCTGCAGGCGCGCCTCGTCCACGGGCTTGAGCCAGAACTCGTCCGCGCCCAGGGCGCGCGCCTTCTGCTCGCGGTCCGTCACGGTGACGACGAGGATGGGGATGTCGCGCGTCTGCTCCCCGTTCTTCATCTCCGCGAGGAAGCTCCAGCTCGTCTCGCCCTCCAGCATCACGTCCAGCACCATGGCGGCGGGGCGCACGCGCTGCATCACCTTGCGCGCGTCCTCCACGCTGCGCACGGGCAGCACCTGGAAGCCGGAGCGCGCCAGGTACTTCTCGTAGAGGAAGAGCGTCTGGCGGTCGTCCTCCAGCACCAGCACCGGCGCGCGTCCGGGGTCCAGCGTCTCGCTGCGCCGGGTGAGCCCCGTCATCTCCGACACCTCCGGGTGCACGCGCGGCAGGGTGATGATGAAGGAGGCGCCTTCGCCCAGCTTGCTCTTCACGGTGAGCGAGCCGCCCAGGAGCTCCGTCAGCTTGCGCGCCAGGGGCAGGCCCAGGCCGGTGCCCTTCACGCCGCGCTGCAGGTGGCTGTCCACCTGGATGAACTCCTCGAAGACGCGCTCGTGGTTCTCCGGCGCGATGCCAATGCCCGTGTCCTTCACGGTGAACACCACCGTGTCGCGCGGGCCCGGCGCCGCGGACACCGTGACGGAGCCGGCCTCCGTGAACTTGATGGCGTTGGAGACCAGGTTGCGCACCACCTGGCTGAGCTTGGCCTCGTCCGTCTCCAGCTCCAGCGGTTCCTTCGGCTCCTCGAAGTCGAGCGTCACCTTCGAGTCCGGCGCCAGCAGGGGCCGCGTCATGCCGCGCAGCGCGCTGATGAAGTCGGACGCGACGAAGCGGCTGTGGCGCAGCGTCGTCTTGCCGGACTCCACCTTGGACAGGTCCAACAGGTCGTTGACCAGCTCGAAGAGGGCCTCCGCGGAGCCGCGGATGAACTGGACCTGCTTCTCCTGCTCCGGCGCGAGGTGGCCGTTGAGCGGGTTGAGCAGCACCTTGGACAGCCCGAGGATGGAGTGCAGCGGCGTGCGGAACTCGTGGCTCACGTTGGCCACCACGCGGCTCTTGATTTCAGACGCGCGCTGGAGGCTCTCCGCCTTCTCGTCCAGGGCCGCGTGCAGGCTGCGCACGCCGCGGTTGGACTCCTCCAGCTCGCGGTTCAGGCGGGCCAGCTCCTCCGCGCGGCGCTTGAGTTCGTGCTGCTGGCGCTCCGTCTCACGGTGGAGCGCGGACAGCTCTCCCAGCGTGGTGCTCACCTGGGTGAGCGCGGAGCCGTAGTCCTCCGGCACCAGGCTGCCCACCAGCGCGATGCCGCCTTCGTACGGGCGGGCGCGGAAGGCGAACGTCGCGGGCTTGTGGTGGCTCTGGAGGATGAGCTCCCAGCCGTCCACGGCCTCATCGCGCGCCTGCACGAGCAGCTTCTCCACCTTGCTCTCGCTGCCGTGGCTCGCCAGGCTCTGCAGCGTCTGGCCGGGCTTGACGCCCAGGATGCGCGCGGCGCGCTCATCGCGCCAGACGACCGTTCCTTGCGCATCGCAGGCCAACGCCAACTCGCGGCTGAGGGATTCGAAGATCCCGGAGGCGCGGTCGTCCATTTGAATCATGAGTGCGTCTCCTCCCACGAAACGGGCGCCCGCGCGAGCAACGTCCGCGCTTCGGGAAGTCCGTCTTCAAGGGCCGCATTCAACGCGTCCAGGGTTTGGATAAGGGTCAGGGGCGCCAGTCCCCGATGCGGCCAGAAGCCCGCGTACCACTGGAGATGGGCATCCCACAGGTCCGCCCGGTCCAGGGCGATTGCATCCGCGAGATAGGACAGCTGGAGGCGCACCTCTTGTTCCAGGCGCGGGCGGCTTCCTGAAGGAAGTGGGGCCTCCAACTGTCGGACGACCACGCTGATGATTCCGGGGGCGTCCGCCTCCAGGGCGTGGGCGGGGCCTTCCTTGTAGTGCAGGGCCTGGCGGGCGGACTGGACGTAGGTGTACGGCAGCGAGTCCGGGCCGAAGCCCTCCGCCTGGAGCGCGCGGGAGAGCCCCTCGAAGTGCTGATCCAGGTGCAGCGAGCACATGCCGCGCGTCACCAGCAGGGTGCGCAGCCAGCGCGCGTAGTCCTCCAGGATGGCGGGGCGCTGCGCGTCCAGGGCCTGGACGAGGTAGCGCACGTGGAAGACGGCGTCCTCGTCACCGAAGCGGCGGGCGCGCTGGATGCCGTAGCGCGCGGCCCAGAACGGGTCTTCATACAATGCTTGAACAGAAGCGGAAGCGATGGCCGCGGTCCGGGCTTCCACCGGGTGGCTCACGTGCGACATGGCGTCAGACCCCGAGGGTGCGGCAGGTGGAGGCGACCAGTTCGCGGACGCTCTTGCCGAAGAAGGACACGGCCAGCTCCTCCTCGAGGGTGGGGCCCCAGTCGAAGGCGAGTCCGCCCACGGCGATGGGCAGGGACGCAGACACGTCACGCACCTTGCGCACGGCCTCGCGGACCTGGGGCATGTGGAAGGGCATGGTGACGGAGAGGGCCAGGAGGTCGGGCGGGGACTCGCGCACCATGCGGGCCAGGTGATCCGCGGGCACGTTGGCGCCGAGGAAGCGCACGTCGAAGCCGGCCATCTCCAGGAAGTCGCTGGCCATGCGCGCGCCCACTTCGTGCAGCTCTCCCTCCACGCACGCCATCATCACGACCTTGCCGTTGGCGGGATCGCGGGGCAGGTGGCGGTACAGGTGCGCGAGGACGAACTGGGAGATGGCGGTGGCCAGGTGTTCCTGGGCCACGGAGATGGTGTTCTCCTGCCACAGCCGCCCGACTTCGTATTGGGCCGCCTGGATGACGTCCAGGTGGAGCTCCTGCAGGGGCACGCCGCACAGCAGCCCTTCATCCACGAGCAGGCGCAGGGCCTCCTGGCGGTTCCCGGAGAGCTGCGCGGCCAGATACCGCGCCCGCAGCGTGTCGATGGCAGGGGTCGTTTGGATCACTGGAACCAGGGCGGGTGGCGGACGGGGCAGGGTAGGGGGCTTCCTGCTTCCGTTAAACCCTGGCACGTCCAAACGCATTGGTAGGTGAACACTTGGCGGTCCTGGGGGACAGCCGGCTGCTTTTCCGCTTGCAGCTCAAGCGAACTCCCCGGCGGGGCGCCAGGAAGCCGGGATTTCCCGGCCCGGGGTGGCCGGGGTGGGGG
>NZ_RAWL01000580.1:0-4472 GCF_003668885.1 Corallococcus sp. AB049A
CCCCGCGACGGCGGCCCCCTCCGCGCCGCCCCGGCCGGCCAGTCCAACAGCGCCGGGCTTCACGCCGGGCGCTGCCTCGCGTCCGCCGCCCCGGGGTCCAGGGATGGGTGGACCGCCGCGCTCGGGTGGGCCTCCGGGCCGCTTCGGTCCGCGCCCCAGCACGCCGCGTCCGCCGCCCACGCCGGAGCAGATCCAGGCGCTGGCCACGCGCGAGCACGTGCCCGCGCGCATCGCCAAGGGTGAGCTGGAAGGGAAGATGAAGGCGCGCATCTGGCGCAAGCTGCACGCCGAGGAGGCGAAGCGCTTCGACCAGGTCTACGAGCTGATGGGCCAGACGCCGGGCCTGTCGCTGGGCGACGCCTTCGGCATCCTGCAGAGCGGCCTCACCGTGCAGGAGTTCATGGCGCGCAAGGAGCGCAGCCAGCGCAAGGCGGCCATCAAGCAGGCGCGCGGCCAGGTGGACAACGCGCTCGTCGCGGACTTCCTGGGCGCCTTCATCGAGCAGAAGACCGAGCTGTCCGTGGTGCTGGCGGAGCGGTCGCTGCTGGACACGCTGCTGGCGGAGGAGGCCATCGCCTTCACCTTCGAGCGCACGGGCCGGCTGGAGAAGCTCCAGGTGGTGCTCATCGCGCGCAGGGGTGACTGGGAGCGGCTGATGCCGAACCTGGAGCGCGACGCGAAGCTCACGCAGAAGCCGGCGCAGGTGGCCCGGCAGCCGGACAAGCGGCCCTACTCGGACCCGCGGCCGTTCCTGCCGCACATCGGGCAGACGGTGAAGCTGGTGCTGCGCAACGGCATCACCGTGGAGGCGCCGCTGTTGCGCGTGGGCCGCTTCGACGTGCTGCTGGGTGAGCCCGGGCACGAGTTGTTCATCCCGCTGCACGCGCTCCTGCGCTTCGAGGCGCCCCCGGCCCCGGCCGAGGACGCCTCCGACGACGCGGACGAGCCGAAGCCCGACGCCGAGAGCTGAAAGCCGCTCGCGGTGCCGTTACTTCCGGGCGGCCCTCGCCTTCACGGGCGGGCCGCCTTTTTCCTTCCTCGCCTCCCACAAGGAGACCCCACCCATGCGCCCCTTCTTCTCCCGCATCATCAAGCCCTGGCTCGCGCTCACCGCGGCGGCGGTCCTCGCGGGGGCGTCGCAGCAGGCGTGCACCAAGGAGTCCTCCGCGAAGGAGCCGGACGCGCCCGCCGCGCAGGAGGTGGGGCGGCGGGAGAACGGCGTGCACGTGGTGGAGCTGGCCGTGACGGAGAAGGGCTATGAGCCCTCGCCGGTGCAGCTCAAGAAGGGCGAGCCGGTGAAGCTGGTGGTGACGCGCAAGACGGACGTGACGTGCGCCACCGAGCTGGTGATGGACGAGTACAAGATCGACACGAAGCTGCCGCTGAACACGCCGGTGGAGATTGCCTTCACGCCGAACCAGTCCGGGACGCTGAGGTACGGCTGCGCGATGGGGAAGATGATCGCCGGCACGTTCGTCGTGGATTGAGTCCGGGCGCCCGTTAACTGGCGATGTCCGCCCGGGCGGGTAGTCTGGTTGCCCTGCATGGGCAGCTCGGAGCTCTTCACCCGGCACGTCTTCCTGGACCTCGAAACGACGGGGCTCGACCCCCGCGTGGACGAGGTGATTGAAGTCGGGTGCCTCTTCTTCGAGCACGGCCGGGAGGTGGACCGCTTCTCCCGGCTGTATTCGGCGTCCCGCCCGCTGAACCTCACCATCCGCCGGCTCACCGGCCTCTCCGACGCGCAGCTCTCCGGACAGCCCCGCTTCGACGCGGAGCGCGCCCAGCTGCGCGAAAGGCTCAAGGGCTGGACGGTGGTGGCGCACAACGCCCCGTTCGAGAAGGGCTTCCTCCCGGACGTGCTCGGCGGCGTGCCGGTGCTCGACTCGTGCGAGCTCATGCACTACCTGCACCCGGAGCTGCCCAGCCACTCGCTGGAGTCGCTGATGCGGTGGGCGAAGCTGGGCTCGCAGCAGCCGCACCGCGCGCTGCATGACTGCGTGGCGGTGCACGCGGTGCTGGTGCACGCGCTGGATGGCTGCGTGCGCGACGGGCGCGCGGAGGATGTCGCGGACCTGCTGGCCACCCTGGACCCCCGGGCCCGCGCGGCGCTGGGGCCCACGCCGCTCCTGGACGCCCTGTCCGGCGAGGACGCTCGCGACCTGGCGATGGACGCGGAGGCGCGGCCGCTCCTGGAGCTGCTGTCGCGGCTGTGGGAGGCGTGCCGGGCCTCACCGGTGCCGCTGAGCCTGGAGACGACGGGCGGCTTCCTGCGCGCGCGGCCGGAGCGCAAGCGCGCCCATGGCGGCAGGCCCCCTCCGGAGCCCGAGCTGGACGCGACGCCGCTGCCGGTGCGTCCGGACGAGGTGGCGAAAATCCTGGGGCCTGGCGGCGCGCTGGAGCGGGGCGGCAATTTCCTGTCCCGGCCCGCGCAGCTGGAGATGGCGCAGGCGGTGGCGCGCACGCTGTCGGACGGCGGTCAGGTGGCGGTGGAGGCCGGCACGGGCACGGGCAAGTCGCTGGCGTACCTCACGCCCGCGGCGCTGTTCGCGGCGCGCAACGGGCTGAAGGTGGGCGTGGCGCCGCACACGAAGACGCTCCAGGACCAGCTGCTGGAGAAGGACCTGCCCCGGCTGCACCAGGCCACGGGCGGCGCGTTCGGCTACGCGCTGCTCAAGGGGCAGACGAACTACCTGTGCCGCCGCCGCGCGCTGGAGGCCACGCGCGTGGAGCCGGGGATGAACCACTCAGCACGCGCGCCCCGGGCCTACGTGCGCGCGTATATGCGCCGCAGCGTGGACGGGGACCTGGACCGGCTGAGCCACTGGTTCCGCGAGCGCTTCCCGGGGATGCACGGGCTGGTGCCGGCGGTGCGCTCCGAGGCGGCGACGACGCTGGGCGAGCGGTGCCCGCATCACCACAAGTGCTTCTACCACTCGGCGGTGGCGCAGGCGCGCGAGGCGGACGTGCTGGTCATCAACCAGTCGCTCGCGTTCGCGTGGCCCGCGCGCTACGGGCGCCTGGACCACCTGGTGCTGGACGAGGCGCACGAGCTGGAGGACGTGGCCACCACCGCGCTCACGGTGGAGCTGTCCGACCTGGCCTTCCTGCGCCTCACGGAGCGGCTGCACGGACGCGACGGGCGCCGGGGCCTCTTCGCGGAATTGCGCCGCGCGCTCGCGGCCACGCGCCGGGACGAGTCCCGCGTGCTGATGTCCGAGGTGGACGACGCCCTGCGCGCGCTGCTCCAGGAGGCGCGCGGGCTGGGCGAACAGGTGACGGCCCTGTGCGAGCCCGCGTCCGCGATGCCCGGTGAGGACGCGGACGACGCGGCCTACGCGCCGGAGCTGCGGGTGACGGACGCGGTGCGCGCCCTGCCCGCCTGGGAGCCCGTGCGCGAGGGGCTGGTGGCGGTGCGCACGGCGCTGCAGCGGGTGCACACGCTCCTGTCCGTGCGCGCCCTGGCGGCGCTGCCGGAGCTGGCGGTGAAGCAGCCGTCGCTGGAGCGCGAGCTGGCCGGCGCCACCACGGAGCTGGGCGAGCTGTCGGTGCTGGCCGGGGAGCTGGCCGGGGAGCCGGACGCGAAGCGCTGCTACGCGGCGCGGGCGGAGCCTCGCAAGGGGCGCTGGAGCGTGGGCGCGCAGCCGGTGGACGTGTCCGAGTCCGTGGCGAAGGACTTCGCCGCGAACAAGCGCGCGCTGGTGATGGCGTCCGCCACGCTGGGCACCGGGGACGGCGTGCCCTTCGTGCTGAAGCGGCTGGGGCTGAGGCCGCCGCTGTTGCGCGCGCCCTCGCCGTTCCACCTGGGACAGCAGGCGCTGGTGGTGCTGGTGACGGACGCGCCTCGCGCGCACGAAGAGCCGTTCATCGACTGGGCCTCCGGGCGCATCTCCGGCCTGGCGCAGGTGATGGGCGGCCGGGTGCTGGGCCTGTTCGCGTCCACGCGGCGGCTGGAGCGCGTGTCGCGCGAGGTGCAGGCGCGGCTGGAGCCGCACGGCATCGAGGTGCTGCGCCAGTCTCGCGGGCACGGCCGTTCGCTGGCGGCGCGGCAGGAGCGCGACACCGGCACGGTGCTGCTGGGCACCAAGAGCTTCTGGCAGGGCGTGGACATCCCCGGGCGCGGCGTGGGGTGTGTCTTCATCGACAAGCTGCCCCTGGAGCCGGCGTCACGGCCGCTGGTGGCCGCGCGCGAGGAGCCGCTGGCGAAGGCGGGCAACGAGTACCTGGGCTTCCTCCAGTACCGGCTGCCCCGCGCGTTGCTGCTCATGCGCCAGGGCGTCGGGCGGCTCATCCGCTCCACCACGGACCGGGGCATCGTCGTCATCGCCGATCCCGGACACGCGAGCTACCGGCCGCTGCTGCTCCAGGCGCTCGCGGGCTACCGCGTCGTCGCGCTGCCGTGGGCGCAGGCGCGGCTGATGCTGCACTCGGAGCTGCTGCAGATGGGGCTCACCGCGGACACCGCGCGGGTG
>NZ_RAWL01000581.1:0-4439 GCF_003668885.1 Corallococcus sp. AB049A
CTTTCGGGCAGCGGGAAGGCTCCGGGCCCCACCCTCGCGGTCACGGCCTGCGTTCCCGTGTATGGGGCTTCGCCCTCCACCACGCCGTAGACCACCTGATCCGCGTGGCGGTGCGGCACGAACAGCCCGGGCGGCCGGCGCTGCGGCATCTTCCGCGCCACGATGGCGTCCCCATCCCCCGTCAGCCCGTGGCACACCGCGCACCAGGTCTCATAGGCCGTGCGCCCCTGCGCCAGCAGCTCCCCCGTCAACGGCACCGGCACCGCTTGAACCCAGCCGCCCTCCGCCGTGAGCCCCTGCGTGTCCCCTCGCGCGCGCCACTCCTGCGCCACCGTCCCCGGCACCAGGGGCCGCATGGCCCGGCCGTCCTCGAAGAACGGGCTCGGCTTGAACGCCTCCGCTCGCGGCTGTGACGCCATCGGATCCGTGTCGTCGCACGCGGCCATCCCTCCCAGCAGCGCCATGAGCGTCCAGCGCTTCATCGCGCGCCCTCCGCCACCACGGACACCTGCCGCGCGCCCAGCTCGCGCAGCGCGGCCTCCACCTGCGGCGCGTCGTCGCGGTCCACCGCCACGCTCGCCCAGAAGCCGTCCACGGACGCGCTGCGGAAGGACTCCACGTCGAACACCGGGTGCGTCACGTGCGGGAAGCCGAACAGCAGCATCAGCGCGCCGAACACCGTCAGCGCCGCGCTCAACACCGCCAGCTCGAACGTGATGGGCAGGTTCGTGGGCACGCTGTGCAACGGCCGTCCTCCCACGTCCAACGGATAGTCCACCGCGTTCGTGAACCACTGCGTGACGTACGCGAACACCGCCCCGCCCAGCCCCGCGCCCAGGGTCAGCAATGGCAGCCATGAGCGCTTCAGCCCCAGCGCCTCGAACGTCTCCTCCACCGGGAACGGCGTGTGCGCGTCCAGCTGCTCGAAGCCCTTCGCCCTCAGGGCCTTCAGCGCGGCCACCAGCGCGTCACTCGACGCGAACTCTCCCAGCACCCAGTGGCGGCTCATGGCGCACCACCGGGCCGGGTGCCTTCTTCACGCCGGAACTGGAGCGACGCGTCCACCTCCCGCTGGAGCTCCTTCATCTCGCTCACCGACACGGCCGGCACGAACTTCAGGAACAGCAGGAACGCCGTGCCGAAGAACGCCACCGTGCCGCCCAGCAGGCTCCAGTCCACCCACGTGGGCCGGTACGCCGCCCAGGACGACGGCAGGAAGTCCATGCTCAGCGACGCCACCACGATGAGGAAGCGCTCCGTCCACATCCCCACGTTGATGAGCAGTGACGCCACCCACAGCACCGCCACGTTCGTGCGCATCCGAGGGAACCAGAACAGCTGCGGCACCAGCACGTTGCAGAACACCTGCATCCAGAACAGCGGCGCGTAGGGCCCGGAGAACTCGGCCTCCGTGGCGTGCAGCTCGAAGGGGTTCGCGCTGAACCAGGCGAAGAAGTGCTCCTGGATGTAGCCGTAGGTCACCATCCAACCCGTGGCCAGCAGCACCTTCGCCATGTTGTCCAGGTGCAGCGGCGTCACCACGTGCTCGATGCCCAGCGCCTTGCGCGCGGGAATGAGCAGGGTGATGACCAGCGCGAAGCCGCTGAACACCGCGCCCGCGACGAAGTACGGCGGGAAGATGGTGGTGTGCCAGCCCGGCAACTGCGCCACCGCGAAGTCGAAGGACACGATGGTGTGCACGCTCACCACCAGCGGCGTGGCCAGCCCCGCCAGCAGCAGGTAGCCCGTGCGCCACTGCCGCCAGTGCCTCGCCGAGCCCCTCCACCCCAGGCTCGCCAGCCCGTACCAGAAGCGCGCCCGGGGCGTCCTCGCCGTGTCCCGCGCCGTGGCCAGGTCCGGAATCAGGCCCACGAACCAGAACAGCAGCGACACCGTGAGGTACGTCCCCACCGCCGCGATGTCCCACGTCAGCGGCGAGCGGAACTGCGGCCACGCCCGCAGGCTGCTGGGGTACGGCACCAGCCAGTAGAACTTCCACGGCCGCCCCAGGTGCAGCAGCGGGAAGAGCCCCGCGCACGTCACCGCGAAGAGCGTCATCGCCTCCGCGAAGCGGTTGATGGAGCCGCGCCACTTCTCCTGGAACAGCAGCAGGATGGCGCTGATGAGCGTCCCCGCGTGGCCAATTCCAATCCACCACACGAAGTTCGTGATGCCGAACGCCCACGCCACCGGGATGTTGTTGCCCCACGTCCCCACGCCCACGAAGAGCGTGGCGCAGATGGCCACCACCAGCAGCGCGGTCCCGGCCAGCCCCAGCGCCAGCAGCGCCCACCAGGTCCGGCCCGGGGGGCGGTGCACGAAGGCCAGCAGCGACTCGCTGTAGGCGCGGTCGGAGTGGCGCCCCTCCAGCAGCGGGTGCTCGGTGAGCGGGTCCCCGGGCGCGGGCACCTGCGGGTCGGCGGTGCTCATGCGCCTCCCTTCGGCGCCGGGTTCTTCAGGCGCACCAGGTGCACCGTGCGCGGCTGGGTGCCCAACGTGTTGAGCAGCTTGTAGTGCCGGGGGTCCTCGTGCTCCCGGCGCACGCGTGAGTCCGGCGCGCGCAGGTCTCCGAAGGTGATGGCCTCCGTGGGACAGGCCTGCTGGCAGGCGGTGCGGACCTCGCCTTCACGCACGTCCCGCTGCGCCGAGCGCGCGACGGTGCGCGCCCGTTCGATGCGCTGCACGCAGTACGTGCACTTCTCCATCACCCCGCGCGAGCGCACCGTCACGTCCGGGTTCTGGCGCAGCTGCGTGAGGGGTTCGCGCCGCTGGTACTCCAGGTAGTTGAAGCGGCGGACCTTGTAGGGACAGTTGTTGGAGCAATACCGGGTCCCGATGCAGCGGTTGTAGACCATCTGGTTGAGGCCCTCGTCCGAGTGGACGGTGGCGTTCACCGGGCACACGTACTCGCAGGGCGCGGCCTCGCAGTGCACGCACGCCACGGGCTGGGTGATGAAGCCCGGGTCGTCCGGGTCCCCCAGGAAGTAGCGGTCGATGCGCAGCCAGTGCATCTCCCGGCTGCGCAGCACGCCGTCGCGGCCCACCACGGGCACGTTGTTCTCCGCCTGGCAGGCCACCATGCACGCGCTGCACCCGGTGCACCGGTGCAGGTCGATGGCCATGGCCCACTGGTGGCGGTCGCTCTTGAGCAGAGCGTTGGGTGGGTAGAGCCGCTCCGGCTTCTCCTGGAGGGATTCGAGCGCCTGGGGCTTCGCGAGGAAGGACGCCTGCGTGAACTGGAGCGCCAGCTGACGGCCCTCCATGCTCCAGTGTTCCTGCGTGAGCGCCAGCGCGTGGTGCCGGCCCGTGCGGGTGATGTTCGTGATGCCACCGCCCGACGCCAGGGAACTGGACCGCAGCGTGTACGCGTTGACGCCGACGCCCTGCCCCACCGGGCCCACACGCTCGCGGCCGTGGCCCAGCGCCAGCGTCACCGTGTCGTCCGGCTGGCCGGGCAGCACCAGCACGGGCACCTCCAACGCCTTGCCCTGTACCTCGATGCGAGCCACGTCTCCCTTCTCCAGCTTCAGCGCCCGCGCGGTGGCCGGGGAGAGCAGCGCCGCGTTGTCCCAGGTGAGCTTCGTCACCGGGTCGGGCAGCTCCTGGAGCCACGCGTTGCCCGCGAAGCGGCCGTCGTACAGCCGTGAGTCCAGCACCAGGGCCAGCTCCAGGCCCTCGGGTGCTTTGGGTTCCGGAACCTCCCGGGCCGCCTTCAAGACCGCGGCCTCGTCCAGCACGGCCCGCGCGGGTGCGGACTGGGTCCCGGGGATCACGCCGTCCGCGAGCCACGCCTCCCAGCGCGCCTCGAAGTCCGATGGCGAGGCCGTGCGTTCACGCCACAGGGACTTGAGCAGGTCGTACGGGCTTTGTGAGTCCAGGCCCGCGAAGACGGACAGCAGCTCCACCTCGGAGACCGCGCCTGGGAACAGGGGCGCGATGAGGGGTTGCAGCACGGACGCGGTGCCGTCGGGTGCGCGGCCGTCGCGCCAGGACTCGAAGGGGTGCGTCGCGGGGACGAAGGTGGGGCAGAGGGCCGCGGTCTCGTCCTCGTGGAGGCCGTGGTACAGCCGGAACGGGACGCGCTCCAGGTCGCGCGTGAAGCCTGATTCCACCGCTTCCGTCCAGGCCGGGTTCCACGCCGTGATGATCAGCGTGTCCACCCGTCCATCGAGCAGCTCCCCCGGGAGCTGACCCATCGCCTCCGGGAAGGCCACGGGCTCGATCAACCGGGGCGCGTTGCCCAGCGCTTCGTCCATCGCGAACGCCAGCGCATGCGCCAGGGGCGGTTGACCCGGGCCCACCGTCACCCGGCCCTGCCCCCGGTGCGCGAGCAGGTCCCTCGCCGCACCGCGCACCCAGGCGCGCTGCGCGTCCGTCAGCGCGGGCGTGGGAACGCGCAAGCTCGCGAGCCCCGAGGCCAACGTGCTCCCGCCCGTTCC
>NZ_RAWL01000582.1:0-4418 GCF_003668885.1 Corallococcus sp. AB049A
GCTGGTAGACCATGAACAGCGCCAGCGCGAGCAGCGCCCGCTTCGAGCCCACCGACGCCAGCGTGGTGACGGCCACCAGCAGCGCGGTGATGACGCTGCCGATGTACGGGATGAGCCCCAGGATCATCGCCACCAGGCCGAGCGGCAGGAAGTACGGCACGCCCAGCGCCAGCGACATGCCCGCCGTGAAGGCACCGCCCACGCTGACGATGAGCAGCGTGCCGACGAGATAGTTGCCCACCGCCTCGCGCATGCGGCCCACCACGCGGCGCACGCGGGGACGGCTGCGCGGACGCACCCAGCCCAGGATGCTCGCGTAGAGGTCGTGCCCGAAGAGCAGGCCGAACACGGCCAGCGCCAGCACCGTGATGCCCGCGCCCAGCAGCTCCACCGTGGACGACAGCACGGTGATGAGCGGCTTCGCCAGGATGCCCGGCTCCATGTTGAACGCGTCCTGCGGATGCGAGAGCACGCCGAAGTGCTCATCCAGCTTCCGCACCCAGGGAGCCTGGGTCAGCTCCGCGAAGAAGCCCGGCGCCGCCTCCACCAGGTGCTGGAGCTGCTCCACGAGCAGCGGCACCAGCGTGAGGATGAGCAGGCCGATGACACCCAGGAGCGTCAGCGCGATGAGCGCCACGCCGAGTCCCCGGCGCAGGCCCCATGACTGCAAGCGCCGCACGACGGGCTCCGCCGCCAGTCCCAGGAGCAGCGCCGCCGCCAGCAGCGTGAGCACGGGCCCCAGGCTCTGCATCGCCGTGCCCAGCAGCACGAGCAGCACCACCTGGGCGCCCACCGACCAGACCGTCCGGGGAGGCACGTAGACCGGAAGTCCCCTGCGCGAACCCTTCATGCTCCCAAGGTAGGGAGCACCTTGCAGGCAGGCGACGGGCCCCCTCATGCCAGTCCGGGTTGACCCGGCGTGAAGACGGAGGCCGGCCGGAGGGCAGGCGGCCAGGGAGGCGGTCGTGAAAAGAACCGCGTCTACCAGGAGTCGCTGCCACCGCCTCCGCCCGAGGATCCGCCCCCGCCGCTCCAGTCCGACGAGGACGACGAGGACGACGAGGACGACGAGCTGGACGAATCACTGCTGTAGGAAGAGGACGACGAGGAGCCGCCTACCGAGACGACGAAGCCCCAGCCCTTTTGACTCCGGAGCCTGGAGCGCAGGTAGAGCGGCAGCCCCACGAACAGGAATGGGAACGCGGCGAACATCGAGCAGAACAAGCCCATGATGCTCAAGTTGAGGAATTCCGAAAGATTGCGAATGGGCTCGGGTGACAAGACCTGGCCAACCAGCGCGAACCACAAGGGGAGGATGATCAGCAACAGGCCCCGGACGATCCGCTTCCGCTGAAGCAGGGACCACCCCCAGAAGAACAGGCCCAGCAGCACGCCATACACGCCGAGGATGAGCACCGGCGGCCGGGGGCCGGACCATCCGATGGAGACGAAAGCGGCGGGAGGCAGCGCCACCATCAGCGCCGCCACCACGGAGTTCTTCGTGTCCCCAAGGCCTGCCCCCTGGAGCTGGAGCAGCAGCCGCGCCACCACGCAGGCCGTCATGGCCAGGGCCATGAGGAACAGGCCCGACTCGAACGGCGTCCAGGATGACGCCCTGGCACCGGGCCCCGGAAGCGCATCGGTGGACACCTGCACACGCACCCCCGCGATGATGGCGAGCAGCGCGGACTCGAGCCGGCCCTCGCGCAAGAGCGGGCCCTGCGCATGCAGCAGGGCCGTCGCCTCGCCATCCGTCAGCGAAGACTCCAGGCCGTAGCCGACCTCCAGCCGCGAGCGCCGGTCACCGCGTGCGATGACCAGCAGCACGCCGTTGTCCCTCCCCGCCTCACCGCCCTTCCACTGCCGGAAGACCGCCTCCGCGTAGTCCTCGATGGGCTGACCGTCCGTGGTCTCCACCAGCAGCACCGCCATCTGCACCTGCTTCGCGGCGCGCAGGTCCACCAGGGCCCGGGAGACAGATTCCGTCTCCGGCGCGGTCAACATCCCGGACGGATCCGTCACCGGCCGCGTGATGGACGGCACGCCGGCCAGGACCAGCGCGGGCAGCAGCAACAGCGTCAGGAGGAGGCTCTTCACCATGAGGACACCTCCGGGGACAGCGGAAGCACCGGGGGCAGGCCGCTCAGGCGCACCACCCAGCTCGTGGGGAAAGAAGCCGCGGAGGCGTTGTACTCCGCGGCGCGTTCGTCGTAGCGGCGCCGCTCCACCGCCACGCGGTTGTCCGCGCCCGCCACCTCCGCGTCGCGGTTCAGGCCGGGCGTGAGCTGCTCCAACCGCGCGTGCAGGGCTTCTCGGCGCTCCACCACGTTGCGCACCTGGGCCCGCTTCTGCGCCACCTCCGCCAGCCGGGTGGTGAGGCCGTTGCGCACGATGAGCCCCGGCACGGCCAGCACGCCCACGAGCACCACGCCCGCCAAGGCTCCCCGCCGAAGCCTGGCGCGGAGCAGGAGCGACCGCCGTTCGCGAGCCCGGGCCTCGTCCTCGCGGCGGCGGGCCAGCGCCTCCAGCGCCTGGTCCACGTAGCGCGCGGGGATGTCCAGCTCCTCGCCGATGCGCCGCAGGTCCTCCGGGGTGAGCGTGTCCGGCGCGGCGTCCTTCTGCATCAGCCGCGTGGCGGTGGCGATGAGCTCGTTGACGTCGTCGTAGGCGACGGAGCCAGGCGACTGCCGCGTCCGTGTCACGTCTCCCATGACGTCCCCCTTCGCGCTTCAGCCCGACAATACGTCATTTCCGTCCCGCGCCCGATATTGCCCCTCACGTGCGTGGCGCGCCGCCGTCGCGCCGGGCAGACTGCCGCGCCCATGGACAAGCCCCAGACAATGCGGTCGTTCGTGAAGCTGCTGGTGACGGATGCCCAGGCCTCCGTGCGCTTCTATGAGGGCCTCGGCTTCGAACGCATCGCGTCGGAACCTCCCATCCTCCGCCTCCAGTGGGGCGGCGAGTCGGACGTGTACCTCGTGAGCCCTCCTTCAAGCCTGAAGCTGGAGGGACGAAAGGGCATGGGCGTGCTGGTGGGCTTCCGCGCGGGCTCGGACGGCGTGGACGCGGTGGCGGCGAAGGCGGCCGCGCTGGGCGCGCACGTGGAGGGCCCCACGGAGCAGCCCTGGTACACCCGTGAAATCGTCGTGACGGACCCGGACGGCTACCGGCTCAACTTCATCGAGCCGGCCTGACGCGCACGCCGCCCCGACACTTGATTGCCCCAGCGGCTTGCGCCAGCCTGTCACGGCCTCCGTGAGCCCACCCCGCTACTTCGTTCCCCACGCCGCCAGCCCGGTTGAACCCGTGCCGTGCGATGCCTCGGAGGTCGTCCACGTGCTGGACGCCTTCCGGCTGGAGCCCGCGTACCTGGGCGAAGCCGAGTGGTTCGTCTGCACCGACGTCGTGGGCCAGCTCCAGCTCATCCCCGGCAGTGAGCGCGCGCGGCTGCCCGCGTCCGTGCAGGCGCAGCTCGCGCACCACGAGGTCGCCTCCGGCAAGCCTCCGCGCCGCCTGGCCGCGGCGGAGCTGTTCTTCTTCTCCCCGGAGGTGGTGGAGCACCCCGCCGACGCGGACGGCTTCAACGACCCCGTCTATCTCTACGGCACCCTCACCGGTCCATGGCCCGGCAACGCCGTCACGCGCGTGAACGGGCAGCTGACCGTCACGCGCGGCGACGTGCTCGCGGGCTTCGCGCACGGCGCGCCGGACGCCTTCCACTACGTGAAGGACGCGGAGAGCCGCGACGTGCCCCGCGCGTACCATGCGCTGTTGCCGGGCGACCGCGCGGATCAGCTCGCGCAGGGACGCGGGCTCGTCCTCACCTACCCCGCCGTGCCCGCGGAGTTGCAGGCCCACCACGCGGCCAATGGCATGCAGGTCGCCAGCGTGCTGCACGCGGTGCTCAGCCAGCTCCAGGAGGACGCCCGCACGCACCAGGGGCCCAAGGAGCTCGCGGTGCTGGAGCTGCCCGTCCCGAGCCGCGCCATGGCCATCGCGGACCTGGAGCTGCGCGGCTACGAGGTGAAGGGCGACGTCGCCACGCCTCGCCCCACGAAGGGCGGACTGGTGGGGAAGGTCGCCGGGTGGTTCCAGGACGAAGCCGTGCGCGTGCCCCGCGAAGCGCCGCCGCCGGAGTTCCTGGAGCTCGCGCGCCGCGTGCTGCCCTGGCTTCCAGGCTGGCCCACGGAGACGGAGCGCACGCTGCGCAACCACGTGCTCGCGGGCACGCCGGTGACGCGCACGAACCTCCCCCGCGTGCCCGCACCGCCGCCCGCGGTCATCCCGCCGCGCATGCCCACGCCGCCGGTGCGCTCCAGCGAATGGATGCAGGACTTCATCGACTCGCACGGCAAGCCGGGCGGCGCGAAGCCCCGGCTCACGCAGCTGCAGCCGAAGCCCGCGCCCCGCCCGCCTCC
>NZ_RAWL01000583.1:0-4410 GCF_003668885.1 Corallococcus sp. AB049A
ACAGACTTGGACTCGACACCCTCCACGAACCCCCGCCCCACCTTCGAGGCCACCTCCTCGCCCAACGGCGACAGACCGCGCGCGTCCTCCAGGATGGCCGGCAGGGACTCATGCAGCTGCTCCGTGGCCGCCTTCACCACGCCCCTCGCCATGACCTGGGCCCGCTCGCCCGGTGTGCGGATTTCGTCCGTGCGGGAGTGGGCGAAGCTCACCACCTCGGCGAAGAGCTGGTTGAGGCGCACCATGAAGCCGTGGAGGGGCAGGCCCCCGTCATTCCACTCGCGCTCCAACGCCTTCAGCGCCCCCTCCATGGCCGCGCCCGCCAGCACCTCGGTCGCGTCCGCTGACGCTCCCGGTTCACGCGCGGCGGCCTCGTGCGCCATGCGGCCCAGCACCGTGAGCAGGTCCTGGAGCAGGGTGTGCAGCTGACCGTGGCCGTCGGGGACCTCCTCGCGAAGCCCGTCCGCCGTGCCGCGCACCACGCCGGTGGCGATCTCCGTCGCCACCATGCGCTGAAGAGACAACGTCAGGTTGCGCAGCGCCTCGACGGGTCCCGTGGCTCCCATCGGTCCACCCGTCCTTCCTCAGGGGGTTCTCCTGGAGGATGCGGACCCGGGGTTGCCCGGGCAATGACATCCAGCCACGCCCTCCGCACGCCGCGCCGCTCCCCTTCCGGTGGTTCATCGCCTGTCGCGTCTCCATCCCTTGGCGCAGCCCCAGACACCGGAGCGTGCTTGCATGGCGACGAAGCCCGCGAAGAAGAAGCAGCCCAACCTCCTCGTCATCCCTGGAGTGCGCCGTGGACTCCGGGGCGATGGGACGGTGTCTCGAATCCATCGCCCCGGAGTCACACGGCTTGTGCGCGGAGGCATTCCAGGGCATCCCGGGGACTCCCGCCCGGAACCCCGCGACATGACCGACACCTCGTCCCCCGATGCAGCCCCTCGCGGCAGGCGCTGGCGCCGCGTCGCCCTGTGCTCCCTGGTGGCGGTGGCGGTGCTGGAGGTCGCCCTCAACGTCGCGCTCAACACGGGCGTCACCCAGGCCATCATGGGCCGCGCGACGGACCGCACGCGGCTGACGTGGCAGCGCGCGTGGTGGCTGTGGCCCGTGGGCAGGCTCCACCTGACGGGCTTCACCCTCACCCAGCAGGACCCGGACGTCTGGTGGAAGGTGGAGGTGGACGCGCTGGAGGCGGGCATGTCCCTCACGGGCCTGTTGCGCAAGCGCGTGGACGTGGACGGCATCGACGGGCACGGCGCCAGCTTCCACCTGGAGCCGTCCAGCGCTCCCGAGGAGCCATCCGCCCCGAACAGCAAGCCCTGGGTCATCCACCTCAAGGACGTCACGCTGCACCAGGTGCGCGAGCTGGACTTCAGCCGCGTGCGCTTCGCGGGCGCGCTGGACGTCACCGGCACGCTGAACCTCCAGTCCCGCGAACGCCTCGAGGTGGACCTGCCGTCGGTGCGCGTGGCGGAGGGCTTCATCGAAGTGGACGGCCAGCGCGTGGCGCGGCTGGAAGCGCTCGACTCGCGCGCCCGGCTGGACGCGCCCTTCCAGCCCGGCAAGGGCTACGACCTGACGAAGGCCCTTGGCGGCCAGGTGAAGACGCGCATCGACGTGCTGCCCCTGGACTGGATCAACGACCAGCTGGGCGCGAGCGCCCCGGTGTCCCTGCGCGGCGGCGCCGGACGGGTGGACCTGGACCTGCGCGTGGAGCGCAACACGGTGCAGCCCGGCAGCCAGCTGAAGGCCTCCGGCGAGGCGCTGGACCTGAAGGCCGGCCCCATGCGCGCCCGCGCCCCGTGGAGCCTCCAGGCGTCCATGGGCACGGAGCCGGGGGAACAGCTGTCCGGTTCCATGCGGCTGGCCTTCGCGCCCGTGCAGGTGTCGGCGGGCCCCAAGGGCTCCGACATGGAGGTGCCGGAGATCGCCCTCTCCGTCCGCGCCCGTCGCCGGGAAGGCCAGCCCGGCCTGGACCTGAAGCCCGAGCTGCACGTCGCGAAGAGCAAGCCCCTGGACCTGCGCGTGCTCAACCCGTGGCTGGGCCAGACGCTGGAAATCGACTCCGGCCACGTGACGGTGCGCAGTGAGGAGCCCTCCAATCGAGCGAAGGCCCGCAGCGCCCTGGAGCTGCGCATGGACACGAACCTCGTGTCCGGGCGGATGGGGCCCAACAAGGTCCTCCTGCGCGCGGAGGTGGAGGTGGACGCGCGGCACCTGTCCTGGGACATGACGGAGCTGGGCCTCAGCGGAACGACGCTGCGGCTGCGCGACGTGTCCTCCAACGGCAACGTGCCCATCCGCGCCTGGAGCGGGAACTTCACCCTGCCGCGCGCCAGCCTCAGCCTCTCCCCCACGGTGCTGAAGGCGCGCTTCGCAAGCCAGCTCACCGACACGCAGCCCATCGTCGCGCTGATCACCTCGTCCAAGAAGCTGCCCGGCTTCCTCACGTCCCTGCTCAACATCCCGGAGGTGGAGGTGACGGGGCAGGTGCAGATCGACGACCGCGGGCTCCAGCTGCGCGAACTGAAGGCGACGGGCAAGAGCTTCTCCCTGGAGGGCCACCTGGACCTCGTGCAGGGAAACATCACGGGCGCCCTGCTGGCGTCGCTGGGCGCGGTGACGGGCGGCATCGAGCTGAAGCCCGGCAAGCACGACGTGCACCTGCTGAACGCGACGGAATGGTTCAAGCGCCAGCCGGTGCCACCGTTCCGGTAGGCCGTCAAGACGGTCAGGTGCGGCAAACGGCGCGCTTGCGAATGCCACGCGTGGCAGTGCGACGCCGAACCAGCCAGCCGGCCGGATGCCCTTACGCCCGTCAGGCCGCCTACCGCCCAGGATTTCTCAGCCTTTGGTGCTGTAGGCGTGAAGGTCCCCGACTGCTTCAACAAGGACCTTCACATCATCACAGTGCTCCGGAATCGTAGCGCGAACTTCAGGGGTGAGGGCGTCCACGTTGACCTTCACGACATAATCCTCCCCTTCCCCGACAAGTCCGATTCCCCGAAGCCATTCGGTTCCAGAGAGGAGCCTGCCTAGTTCCTCCTTGGCGACTCTGGCTGCTTTTCGCGATGCCATTGCCGAATCATAGCGACTCTCCAGGCATACGTCATCCCAAGGGCCTTACTCGTGGAGCTCCAGCCCCAGAAGCTCAAGCGCGGTCTGGAGTGGGTTCGCGTAGGTCACGCCCATCCCGTTGGAACCACCTTGCGCTGAACCCGCGAAGAGGAGTCCAACCCCGCGATCTTCCTTATCGAGGATGAACGAGCCGGAGTCCCCCCCAGCGCTGAATGCGCCTGCCTTGCCCTCGATTTCGAGCTGTCCATCGAACGAATAGATGGGACCGCCATAGTTGACTGCGACCTGATCCACTTCCACAGCGGTGATTGTTCCCTGGGTGTATCCAGTGGTCCGGCCAACCTTCCAGACCGACAAGCTGGATGTGATGTCGTCCACGGCAACGACATTCTGAATGCGCTTCTTGCGATAGGTGGTCGTGAGCTCGACGTCACCATTCAGAAGTGCATAGGCAGCATCGACGGAGTTGTTGATCTTCTTCATCTGGATGAAGCGTTCCAGCTTGCCCACCACGTCCTCTGGGTTCCGGCCCCGATCGAAAGGGCCCGCCTGCAGGATGACGTCGCCTCGTCGCCCAGCGTTGCTGTCGGCCAGGACGTGATTGTTGGAGAGGATGCCCCGCCGGCCCCTGGCGTCGACCACGAAGCCGCCAATCGTTCCAGCGGTAACGCGGAAATGACCTACGGAGAATCCGGGCTCCAGGGGGCGCACCGTCCGCTGGTACTCCGTCAATCCCGCAGCAGCCGGGAGCACTTGCACCCTCCCGATGAACCGCACATCCACCTCATCGCGGGCCTTGCCTGCGACATAGGCTGCGTAGGTTTGCGTCTCCGCGGTTGCATCCTGGAGTCGAACCGCGAGCTTGAACTCATCGCGCTTCTTCCCCGGCACGATGCCCAGCGCAACACCATCAGGCGGCGATACGCGATTTGCACGGCGCTCTCGTGGTGAGCCCAACGATTCAAGACCAATGGCCTGCATCAGCGGCGGTGATCGACCCATCACGGTCTTGTGCAGATTGAATCGCAGCTCTTCTTTCAAGGCTCGCGCGCTTTCCAGCTTCATTCATCCCCCATGGGCAGCGGTTGCACTCCTGCCTGGCGCGCAGTGTATATGATTGCTGGGCATATTGGAATCCGACCCCAAACACATTCACACCACAAGGGACCGCGACAGAAGCGTCTGCGGTTGCGCCTCATTCACTGGGGAGCGTGAGCCTGGGAGCCGGTAGGCCGCACGTAGGCCGCCACGGCGCCCAGCAGCACGTCCAGGTCTTCGTCCACCACCAGGATGCAGCTCCACCAGGACATGCGCTGCCCTCCCCCGAAG
>NZ_RAWL01000584.1:0-4402 GCF_003668885.1 Corallococcus sp. AB049A
GAGCAGGCGGCTCCGGCTCCCACGTCGTGTCCACCTGCGAAACGCCAGACGACGGTCCTGCACTCGAAATGGTGCTCATGCGGTGCCTTCCCCAAGGGCAGACGGACGGAAGCACCGTTGTGGCAACAGCCCCCTCGCTTCCGTCCTGATTCCATTATCGAACCAGGACGGAAATGATTGCGTGGGAACAGCCTGTCCCTCTGGACAGGGTTCACGGCATCACGGCAGGTACGTCACTTCCAGCTTGGGGCGCTTCGACGCCACCGGGCTCTCTCGCGAGTAGTAGCTCGTCGCGTAGTTCGGGGCGCTGAGCCGGAACGAGACGCGCCGGTCGGTGGCATCCGAAGCGGCCTGGACCACGGGGATGAAGTTCGGATGCGCCGTGACGCCCACCTGGTCGTAGTTCGCGCTGGCGCCGGAATACCAGATCCACCAGCTGCCCAACGGATCACCGTAGGGCGGCCAGGGCTGGTTGTCGTAGGTGATGCTGTACTCGCCCCAGCTGTTGTCCGGCAGCCGGTGCACGTACACATTGCCATCGCCGCCGGGCGACCGGCCCCAGAACGACGTGGCGGACAGCTTCACGGCCTGGATGTGGGCCCCTACGGGGAGGCTGGCCAGGTTGAAGCGCAGGAAGAACTTCCGGTCCCAGCGAGGGTCGATGAGCAGTGTCTCCAGCCCCCCGTAGTTCCGGCCGTTCTCGCCATTGTAGCCGCCCGTGACGTACGCATCCGCCTCGGGCTCCAGCACCACGGTGACGGGCTCATTCACCGTATAGGTGACGGTCAGCGCCGGTCGCTGGGCCGCGTTGGCGTACTCCCGCGAGCGGTAACGTGTCGTGTAGCCCGGAGAGTGCAGCCGGAAGCTCACGAGTTTGTCGCCCGCGAGTTCGCCCTGTACGAGCGGGACGAGCGCCGCGTTGGAGTTGACGCCGAGCTTGTCCTCCGGCGTGGAGTTGTACCAGAGGAACCACGCCCCCACCGTCGTCGCCGCGGGCGTGGGCCGGTTGTTCCAGGTGATGCCCATCTCCTGCCACGAATCGTCGGCGACGAAGGACGTGTAGACATTGCCATCGCCTCCGTGCGCGTAGCCGTCGTAGGCCAGCGCGCTGAGGCTGACGGAGGTGATGACCGCGTCCTCGGGCAGGCTGCTCAAATCAAACCGCAGGTAGGACTCGGCGAACTCCCGGTTCACGATGAACGTTCCGTGGTTTCCGAAGTTCGAGTCCGGCGCTCCGGGGGCGACATAGGAGTCCGCGACCGGCGTGAGCGTCACGGTCGTGGACGCCAGCGCCAGCGCGGGCACCGACAGCGCGGCCACCGCCAGTAGCGGTGTCACAGAAGACGACAAAAGTCTGAAGCGACTCATCATGTCTGCCTTTGTTCGTGAGGAGAGCAGTGATTGCTCTCAAGCTCACGGACCGGGCAGACACGAAGTGTATTCAGCTCAACCCAGGGTCTGCTTCAACTTCGCCAGCAGGTTGAGCGCGTCCAGCGGCGTCATCCGGTCGATGGAAGCGGTCCGAAGCGACTCCAGCACCTCCGCGTGCTCGGGAGGCACTGGCGCCACGGCCACGGGAGCCGGCTGCGGCGCGCCCCCGAACAGGCCCAGCTGCCCCGCGTTCACCGGCGCCGCGCGCTTCGTGGAGCGCACGGCCACGCGGGGACGGCCCGCGTCGTCCAGCTCACCGGACTCCAGGTTCTGGAGCAGCTCGCGGGCGCGCGACACCACCTCCGGCGGCAGGCCGGCCAGCTTCGCGACCTCGATGCCGTAGGAGCGGCTGGCCCCGCCGGGCACCAGCTTGCGCAGGAAGATGACCTTGCCGCCCTGCTCCTTCACCGCGATGCACAGGTTCTTCACCCGGGGCCGCTCGCGCGCCAGGTCCACCAGCTCGTGGTAGTGCGTGGCGAAGAGCGAGCGCGCGCCCACCTTGTCGTGGATGTGCTCCGCCACCGCCCACGCGATGGAGAGGCCGTCGTACGTGGACGTGCCGCGGCCAATCTCATCCAGGATGACCAGGCTCTTCCGGGTCGCGTGGTGGAGGATGTGGCTGGTCTCCGTCATCTCCACCATGAACGTGGACTGCCCGCGCGCCAGGTTGTCCGCCGCGCCCACGCGCGTGAAGATGCGGTCGCACAGGCCAATGCGCGCCGCCTTCGCCGGCACGAACGAGCCTGCCTGCGCCATCAGCGCCGTCAGCGCCACCTGCCGCATCACCGTGCTCTTGCCCGCCATGTTCGGGCCGGTGATGACCAAGAGCTGCGCGTCCTCCGGATCCAACCGCACGTCGTTGGGGACGAAGGACTCGCCCGCGCCCAGCATCCGCTCCACCACCGGGTGCCGCCCGCCGGTGATGGTCAGCCCCTCCCCTGCGTCCACCTGGGGCCGCGTGTAGCCGTACTCCGCGGCGCACCGGGCGAAGGACACCAGCGCGTCCGCCGTGGCCACCGCCTCCGCGGCGGAGCGGATGGCCGGCGCGGCGGCGATGACCTTCGTGCGCAGCTCCTCGAACAGCTGGAGCTCCAGCACCACGCGGCGCTCCTCCGCGGTGAGGACCTTCTCCTCGTACTCCTTCAGCTCCTCGGTGACGAAGCGCTCCGCGCCCACCGTGGTCTGCTTGCGGATGTAGTCCTTGGGCACCGCGTGGAGGTTCGCCTTCGTCACCTCCAGGTAGTAGCCGAACACCTTGTTGTAGCGGATCTTCAGCGACGAGATGCCCGTGCGGTCCTTCTCCCGCTGCTCCAGCTTGAGCAGGTAGTCCTTGCCGGACGTGGACAGCGCCACCAGGTCATCCAGCTCCGCGTGGAAGCCCGGCCGGATGAAGCCGCCCTCGCGGATGACCACCGGCGGCTCGTCCTGCACCGCGCGCATCAGCAGGTCCGCCAGCTCCGGCAGCGCGCCCAGCGGCCCGGACAGCGACTTCAAGAGCGAAGCGTCACACCGCCCGAGCGCCGCGCCCAGCCTCGGCAGCTGCGTCAGGGACAGCGCCAGCGCGCGCAGATCCCTCGCGTTGCCCGCGCCCAGCGACAGCCGGCCGCACAGCCGCTCCAGGTCGCCCACCTCCTTGAGGGTGGCCACCAGCTCCTCGCGCCACACGCTCTTGCCGGACAGCTCCTCCACGGCGTCCAGCCGCGCTTCGATCTCCGGCAGCGAGCACAGCGGCGCGGCCAGCCAGCGCGCCAGCTTGCGCGCGCCCAGGCCCGTGGCCGTCCGGTCCAGCACGCCCAGCAGCGACCCCTTGCGCCCGCCATCGCGCAGACTCTTGAGGACCTCCAGGTTGCCGCGCGAGGACTCGTCCATCACGAGGCAGCCCGCGCGCTCCTGGCGCGACAGCCGGTCCACGTGCGCCGCCGGCGTCTTCTGCGTGTCCTTGAGGTAGCGCAGCGCCGCCCCCGCCGCCCCGGTGGCCAGCGGCGAGCCGTCCAGCCCGAACGCGGACAGCGACTGCACGTTGAAGTGCGAGCGCAGGAACGCGGACGCGCGCGTGGGCTCGAAGGCCGCCCCTTCCGCTTCCGCCACGGCCGGCACGCGCGACAGCCGCTGGCACACCTGCACCACCTCCGGCGCCTCGCGCAGGCCCTGCGGCACCAGCAGCTCGCGCGGCTCCACGCGCGACAGGCCCTCCACCAGCTCCGGCAGGCCTTGCGCCTCGAAGGTGAAGAACTCGCCGGTGGACGCCTCCAGCAGCGCCGCGCCGAAGCCCGCCTCGCCCCAGCACAGGGCCGCGAGGAAGTTGCTGGCCTGCGGCTCCAGCACCTCGTCGTCCAGCACCATGCCGGGGGTGATGACCCGCGTCACCTCGCGCTGCACGATGCCCGGCCCGTTGCCCGGCTCCGTCACCTGCTCGCAGATGGCGACCTTGAGGCCGTGCTCCACCAGCTTCGCGATGTACCGGCGCGAGGAGTGGTACGGCACCCCGCACATGGGGATCTTGTCCGCGCCCTTGGCCCGGGCCGTCAGGGTGATCTGCAGGAGCTCCGAGGCCCGCACCGCGTCCTCGAAGAACATCTCGTAGAAGTCACCCAGCCGGAAGAAGAGCACCGTGTCCGGATGGAGCGCCTTCACCTCCAGGTACTGGCGCATCATCGGGGTCAGGGAGGCGATCTCCCGCGCTCCCGCGGGGGCCTCACCGGTTCCGACGTCCGGAGTCGTGTCCTCTTCGGGCAGCACCACGTTCGCCGCCTTGCCTGTCTTCGTCTGCTGCGTCACCGCCATCCCCGACCTTCTCTCACGGCCTTACCCCCGGATCAACGAACCGGCGCCCCTACCTGGTGCGTATGCCTACCATCGGCGTCCGACATTTCGGCGGACCCCCGGCCGAAAACGGTTTGCAGGCCCTGCTCCCCCCGGCAGGCTGCCCGGCGACATGGCGAACTCTCCTCAGACGACCTCCCGCCCCCCC
>NZ_RAWL01000585.1:0-4361 GCF_003668885.1 Corallococcus sp. AB049A
ATAAGAGACAGGGGAGGGACAGGTCCTCGGTGGAGTCGTCGAAGAGGAAGCCGTAGCGGGAGGGCACCCGCTGCGTGAGGAGGTAGCAGAGCAAGACGGCCTCATCCGGCTGCACGCGCGCGACGTGGAGGATGGAGCGTTCCGCGCCCACGCGGCGAAGGAGCAGCGTGAGGTGGGGCCGGCTGCGCTGGAGGTAGCGCTGGACGCGATCCAGGAGCGTGGTCCGGACCTCCGTGAACGCGGCCTGGTAGCGGGCTTCACTCTCCGCTTCGCGCTGGGCGACAGCGTCACGGGCCTTGGCGAGTTTGGCCTCCGCGTCGCGAAGGAAGTCACTGGCGGCGCCCTGCTGCTGGAGGCCCGGGGTGGCTGAGTTGGTATCCATGCCGGCGGCACGGACGGCGCCGAGGAGGAATGAGCCCTGTTGCGTGAGCCGGGCTTGTTCCTCGCGGAACTGGATGACGGAAGCCGCGTGCCCGCGCTTCAGTTCCTCCCAGGCTTCGTAAGCGGACTCCAGCGTTTCCAGTGCGCGCAACTGTCCCAGCGCGCCATCGGGTCCGGAGGCCAGTCCGGACCACGGCGTGTCTGTGTTTCGCGCTGGAAGCGCGGGCATTTCGTCCACAGGGGTGTCGTGACGCATCGACCGTGCATCATGCTTCGGTGCGTCCGGCGGCGGGGAATGTTTCGGGGGTCGCTTCTTCGTCACTGCGGCCACCCGGGGTAATGGAAGACTTGGCCGAAGTTCCCGACCGCCCAGATGTCCTCGGGGCTCGTGCCTTCGATTGCATAGAGGCTCAAACCCGCATCAAAGCTTGCCCAGGTCTGTCCATCATAGCGGTAGATGCGTCCGAGGTCCGAAGTCACGTAGACAGAGTTCCGGCCAAAGGCGAGGACTCCCGTCAAAGTTCCATTACTCGCAGGGAAAGGCTCCCTGAACCATCGGGTGCCATCCCAGGTCAGGAGGGTTCCATTGTCCCCCACTGCATAAGCGAGCCGGGTGTTGACCACCTGGACCGCCCTCAACGCTCCAGCATCTGGAACGGTTGTTTCTGGGACCCATCCTGACGGTCCGATCCTCCCTCGGAGAATGCGACTCCGACCGCTGGCTTCCCCGACCGCGAAGAGCTGATCTGGCGAAACACCATCCACGCCATATAGAGGCTGCCCTGAATGAGACACCACGGGTACTGTCTCGAGCCCACCATCCCACATGAAGGTGCCACCGTTCACACCACTGCTCGACGACGCAGCGCCAAAAACGACGACGCCTCCCTCACTCCCTGCGAACCCTTTCAGGCCTGTCGTCGTTCCCGCTGCGGCAGGAGGCTTTACCGGTTCACATGAGGTGCTCGAGGGTGTTTGTATCGACAATGCGTCTTCCTCGCCTCCAATGTATGCGACGCCGGTCTGGGGGTGAACCCATACACTGTACAAGTTTCGAGGCGCGGTTCCACCCGAGCACTTCCCGGGCAGTACCGTGAACCCTCTCGAAGCCGACTCCTTCACGGCGCGGAAAGAGTCCTGCCCAACAATCCAGACACCACCATCCCCAAATAAAGCCATCCCGCGCAGCGCGACACCACCGTCCGCCACGCCGATACGGCTCCAGAAAGGCGCTCCGTCCCGACAAGCTCCATCTTCATCAATCAGGCTATTGCAGTTGTTGTCCTGTTCGTCGCACAACTCAACGGCATTGGCATGAATGAAGGGATTGCCGTCGTCACAATCACCACTCTGCGGCACGAAGCCTCCATCAGGCTTCACGCATGACGTCATGGCGCCAACCGGTGCGCCGTAGGAATCCAGATCATCGTCTGGATACCACGTAGGCACTACGACAGACGGCTGACATCGTGTTTCACTAATACTGCTGCACATTATCGTGCCCGGGCACAGAGACACGGCATCAGTGCAGGCCGAGCCTAGAGAGAAGCCCTCATCCCTCGTGTTATTACAATTGTCATCCAGGTCATTGCACAACTCCGCCGCCCCTGGTTGCACTGAAGGATTTGTGTCGTCGCAGTCGTCGTTCGGCGCATTGAGCGGCAGCCGGTTCGCGGGCAACTGACTTCCGCACGTCGGCACTGGCGCTCTACCCGCAGCTCCATGCCCATCCATATCCTCGTCGACCAAGGCAAGCTGCGCGTTCGGAGCTGAGCACAGCGTCATCCCGCCTGGGCCGCAGACCTTGATTCCCGCACAGGTGTTTTCGGCAATACACGCCTCCCCTACCCCCAGTCCGTCGTCCGCCGTCCCGTCGCAATTATCGTCGGCCTCATTGCAGAGCTCCGCAGCCCCGGGATTCACCTCCGCGCGCTCGTCACTGCAATCCGTGCCTCCGGTTGACACGCTGGCGTAGCCATCTCCGTCCACGTCCGACGCAACCAGTGCGAACGCCACCTCGGAGACGCCACCCTCGCGCAGCGTGGACTGACGGCCCTGCTCCGTCACTGCCTTCCCGTCACAGCCCTGCTCAAACGCAGAGACGGACACCGTCACGCCCAGTCCCCAGTCCTTGGGCGGAGAGAACCCCTGCGTCAGCGTCTTGCCCGCCCGCGCCGTCCCCCGGTACGGAGCCGTCGCCGTGAGCGTCCCCGTGCCCCCAGCTTCCTTCGCCTCGAACTTCAGGCACCCAGGCACGAACCCCTGTGCATCCACCCGGATGCGCAACATGCCGCAGTCTTCATCCCCCACCGCGCAGAACCCCTTCTCCCTCCAGAGGTCCTCCAGCGACGGCACGGTGCACCGCACCAGGCCCAACCCCAGCAATGCCACCCAAAGCAGACGGAAACGGGACATGGCCGGAAATCCTACGCCATTCCCCTCTCACCTCGCGCAAACACGAAGGCCCCTCCCCGCGGTCAGCGGGAAGAGGCCCGTGTGCGAATCAAGGCACGGCGCCTGGAATCAGGTCGTGCGCTGACCCGGCGGCACCGTGGAGCCCGCGCCCTGCTGGCTGTCGCCGCGCGCGTTGTTGATGGCCGAGGTCAGCTTCTCCTGGCCGCCCTGGATGCGCTGGCGCAGGTCGCCGCGCAGCTGCTGTCCCGGCTTGTCCGCCATGAGCAGGCCCACGCCCACGCCCACCAGCAGGCCCGCCGCGAAGATGCCCAGCGCCGGCAGCGCCGTCTCGGCCGTCGTGCGGCGCGTCTCCAGGCCGATGAGGTCCAGCACGTCGTCCCTGTCCAGCTTCTTCAAGTCCTTCAGGCTCAGCATGTCCGACTCCGGGGAAATGACTTCGGGGAAAGACGCGGGGTGCTACTTCAATCCTAGACGCTGCCCGAGGGCGGCGTGCCCCGGCCCGTCTGATAGCCCTGGAAGGCCGACTCCGCCATGCCCAGCAGCTCATCCTTCACGAAGGGCAGCGCCGCCAGCCGCACGCCCAGCTTGAGGATGCGGCCCGTCAGCGGCGTGAAGAGACCGCCGCCCAGCACGTAGCCCACGCCCACGGCGATGGCCAGCGTGCCATAGGGGTTGCGCTCCACGCGCCCCTTCAGGTCCAGCGTCTGCCCCAGGTCCGACACCGCGCTGCGCGCGTTGTCGATGAACTGCTGCGCGTCCGAGCCCAGCTGATCCACGCGCTGGCCAAAGCCCGCGTCCTCGCCGTGCCCCGTGCCGTTGCCCGTCGTGCCCGAGTAGTTCGTCATGTCCGTGCTCCCTCTTTCAGGCAACCGGTTAGCGGGACGCGATGCGGCCCACGATGAAGCCCACCGCGATGGCACCCAGAAGGCACGTGCCGGGGTTGGCCTTGATGAACCCGACGACCTGACGGTTCAGGTCCACCAGGTTCTGCCGCGCCTCGTCCATGTCCGGCAGCTGCTCCTGAAGCTGCCGCGCCCGGTCTGCCATCTGCTGCGGATTGATTTCCATGGAAGCCCTCTGCTTTTTCGTTTTCCGATTGCGTCTTGAACTGTGTGCATCCAGGCCCGGCCGCGCACTGCTTCAGCGCCGCGAGCCCACCAAGTAACCGACGAGGAAGGCGGTCCCCACGCAGGCGTAGGGATGCTTGCGCACCCACTGGCGCCAGTCCGTGACTTCCGCCACCTCCACCCGGAGCGCGCTCACCGACGTGGCCAGGTCGGCCCGGGTGCGCTCGATTTCCTCGCGAAGCGCCGCGCTCGTGCGCGGCAGGTGTCCATTGCTAGCGGCCATCCCGCGGCTCCTTGAAAGCCATTCCCGTCGTGTCCTTCAGCGTGTTCACCCCGGGCGCCGCCACCGGGACCCGCGGAGGGGCCGAGGTGAGCGCCGCCATGCTGCGCGACAGCTCGCTCACGCTGTCATCCATCATCTGGCGTGACTTCATCCGCTTCACCGCGCGAAGGATGCCCAGGCCACCGCCCACCAGGTTCACCGCGCCCACGATGGCC
>NZ_RAWL01000586.1:0-4316 GCF_003668885.1 Corallococcus sp. AB049A
GCCTGAGCCCGAGCCCGAGCCGGAGCCCGCGCCCGCGCCGCCGGAAGAGCAGCCCGCCTCCGAGGACGGCTCCGCGGCCTCCTCCGAGGAGCCGCAGCCCGACGGCGAGATGCCCATGCCGGAACCGGAGCCCGAGCCGGCCCCCGTGTCCGCGCTGGCGGACAAGAAGAAGCTCGTCCCGCTCATCGTGATGGGCGTGGTGGGGCTGAGCTTCCTCGTGCTGATGATCGCCGTGCTCGCGGGCGCCTGAAGCGCCCTCCCCGGAAACGACAAGGCCCCCGCCGCAAGCGGAGGCCTTGGGGTGCGGCCGCGGACTTTCCGCGCCGCTACCGGCCGGAGGAGATGCGCGCCACCGGCTGGATGTTCAGGTCCGGGGACAGCTCCTGGTAGCTGAGGATGGAGAACGAGGGGTTGAACTCGTACTCCAGCAGCTTGCGCACGTAGCGGCGGATGTCCATCGCCGTGAGGATGACGGGGCGCTGGGCGCTGGGCGGCAGGTGGCCGCACTCGGAACGCACCGCGCCGACGATCTCCTGGGCAATCTCCGGCTCCAGCGCCAGGTGGGCGCCCGCGGAGGTGCGCTTGATGGAGCTGCGGATGGCCTCCTCGATGTTCGGGTCGAGCAGGTACACCACCAGCGTGCCGGTGCCGCGCGCGTACTTGTGGGAGATGTAGCGGCGCAGCGAGGCGCGGACATGCTCGGTGAGCATGACGTTGTCCGCCTCCACCTGGCCGTACTCCGACAGGGCCTGGAGGATGCCGCGCAGGTCGCGGATGGAGAGCTCCTCCTCCACCAGGCGCCCGAGGATGTCCGTGAGCTTGAGCACGTTGACGATCTTCGGGACGACTTCCTTGACGATGGCCGGGAACGCCTTCTCCAGCTGCTCCAGCATCGTCTGCGTCTCCTGCACGCCCACGAACTCACGGGCGTTCTTCCGGAGCACGGCGGCGGTGTGCAGGATGATGTAGCCGGGCACGTCCCAGGTGGTGAGGCCCGCGGACTCGAGCGTCTCCCGGAACTGCTCGGGCACCCACGCGGCCGGCTGGCGCGTCGCGGGGTTGATGGCCTCGAAGCCGGGGATGTTCATCAGCTTGAGGCGCTCCACCGTGTCGTTCACCAGGATGTGGCCCAGGGTGGCCTGGCCGGTGACGACGGGCACTTCGTTGATTTGAATCTGGTAGGCCCCGGGCGGCAGGCCGCCGTTGCCGCGCGCGCGCACGCCGGGGAAGCGCACGCCCAGCTCCACGAAGAGGCCATCGCGCATGAACGGGATGAGCTCGAAGAGGAACTTGCCGCCGTCCTGCCGCGAGTCCACGAAGGGCACCAGCGCGTCGGACACCTCCAGCACGATGGGCGTGACGACGGGGATGAACAGCTCCGAGTCCGGGTTGAGCTGCTCCTTGGGCGGAGGCTCGGAGGACACAGGCGTGCCGAAGCTGGACTCCATCGCGGGGCCGGCTTCCTCGGCGGCCAGCGCCTCGTCGCGCTTGCGCATCATCGTCCAGGCGCCAAAGCCCGCGCCCGCGCCCAGCAGGAAGAAGGGAATCTTGGGGAGACCGGGGATGAGGCCCAGGCCCACGAGCATGGCCGCCGCGATGGCGATGGCCTTCGGGAAGGCGGTGAGCTGCGTGCCCACGTCCTTGCCCAGGTGCGCGCCCTCTTCCTCGCCGCCCACGCGCGTCACCAGGATACCGGCGCAGGTGGAGATGAGGATGGCGGGGATCATGCCGACGAGGCCGTCACCGATGGTGAGCAGCGTGTACTTCTGCGCGGCGTCACCGGCGGACATGCCCTTCTGCGTGACGCCGATGATGAGGCCGCCCACGATGTTGATGACCGTGATGATGATGGACGCGATGGCGTCGCCCTTCACGAACTTCATCGCGCCGTCCATGGCGCCGAAGAGCTGGCTCTCACGCTCCAGGTCGCGGCGCTTCTTCTTCATCTGGTCCTGATCAATCACGCCCGCGCGCAGGTCCGCGTCGATGGACATCTGCTTGCCGGGCATGGCGTCCAGGGTGAAGCGCGCGGCCACTTCCGCGACGCGCTCCGAGCCCTTGGAGATGACGATGAAGTTCACCACCACCAGGATGAGGAAGAGGATGGCGCCGACGACGAAGTTGCCCTGCACCACGAAGTTACCGAACGCGACCACCACTTCACCCGGGTCGCCGGTGAGCAGGATGAGTCGCGTGGTGGAGATGGTCAGCGACAGGCGGAACATCGTCGTGATCAGCAGGATCGTCGGGAACGACGACAGGTACAGCGCGCTGGGCACGTAGAGGGAGATGAGGAGCAGTACCACCGAGATGCTGATGTTCAGCGTCAGCAACACGTCCAGGATGATCGTCGGCAGCGGGACGATCATCATCGCGACGATGGCCACGACGACCACCGCCAGGACAATGTCGGAGTACTTGTTCAGGAAGCTGTTCGGATCGGCGTTGGCCATCGGCGGGGCCATCCTAATCCGTGCGCCCCCCAGAGCCCAAGGGGGGGCCTTCCCTCACCTGTCCGGCGAGGGAGCCTGCGGACAACCTACGAGCGGTCCTCGGGGGCTTCGGATTCCGAAGCCTCGTCCGAGCTCTCCAGGGCCGCGGCGGCCAGCATGCGCGCACGACGGCTCAGGGGGTCCTTGTCCTCGGGGTCCAGCGACACGGCATGCTGGAAGTCACGGGCCGCTTCCGTCGTCCGGCCCTGACGGAGGAACGCCTCGCCCCGGTTGACGAAGGGGGTGATGTCCGTGGGGTCCAGCTCGATGGCGCGGTTGAAGCACGCCACGGCGGTGTCCAGGTCCTCCAGCGCCAGGTGGCACGCGCCCAGGGCGGTCTGGAAGTAGGCCTCCGTCGAGTCCATGGCCGAGAGCTTCTCGAAGATGGCCAGTGACTCGCTGAAGTGTCCGTCCTGGAAGAGGTTGAAGCCCTCCGTGGCCCGTTCGAGCATCTCCGGACCGGACAGGGGCTTCTCGTTGTCGTTCGACACCGTGGCCTTGGATTCAGTCGTCATCGGCGCGTTCACCGGGGCGGGAGCAGCAGCGGCGGGGAGTCTAGCCCGGGGTCCCCGACAGTGCCAGACGGGGACCCTTCCAAGGCACGGGCTGACAGGGACTACTTGTTCTCGTCGATCCGCTCCTGCACCTTCGCCATCACGTCGCTCATCGACTTCTCGATGACGGACTTGAAGATGTACTCGGCGCTGGAGGACTTGTTGAACTCCTTCTTGGCCACGTCTTCAATCTGAGCCTGCGTCGCGTCGGGGTTGGCCGCGATGAACGCGTCCACCTTGGCCTGCGTCGCATTGATGGTGCGGTTGCCCGCGTCCTTGCCAATGCCCGCGAGGAAGCCCAGGTACTTCTTCGACATGTCCGTGACGACCTGCTGACCCAGCTGCTGGGTCTCCTCGGCCGAGCGCTTCTGCGCGGGAGCCTGCTGCTGCGCCGGCGCGGCCGCGGCCTGCTTGAGCTGCGCGCTGAAGGTGTTCAGCTCGCGCATCGCCTGGTTCGACGCGGCGGGGTTCGACTGCGTCGGGCCCGTGGTGCGGGCCGTGGGAGAGAAGGAGGAGGTACGGTTGATCGTGTTGGAGCCCATGGAGCAACCTCGTTCAAAAAAGCGGTTTCCAAGGTTATCGGCAGAGAGCGTAGGAGAGTTTCCGGATCGCGACCAGGGGGGCAAGCGCTTCTGCGAGGCCGGAAACGCTGCCGGCCCCGGACCGGTACTCCCGAAGGAGCACCAGCGCGGGGCCGGAGCGAACCACTCAACCTGGAAGCGACTACTTCAGGTTGTTGATGGCCGCCATCGCCATCTCGTCCATCTTCTTCATGAGGTTCGTGATGGTGCTCATGATCTGCGAGTCCTGCTGAACCTTCTTCTGCGCCTCCAGGAAGCCGCGCTGCTCCGGCGGCGCCTGGGCGATCATGTCGTCCATCGAGGAGCGCTGGGAGTTGGAGGTGCTGATGGCGGTGGAGAGGACGTTCGCGAGGCCGCTGGCCATGGTGTGCTCCTTCAGGAGGACGACGAGGGATTTTGAACGGCGACAGCTACAAAAGGATTATCGAAGGTCGGGGGCCGGAGTTTCCGGGGGATTTCCAGAAATCATTTTTCCCCGCCGCGGCAGCTGAAGGCCGGAAACGCCGCCGGCCCCGGACCGGTACTCCCGAAGGAGCACCAGCGCGGGGCCGGAGCGAACCACCAACCTGGAAGCGACTACTTCAGGTTGTTGATGGCCGCCATCGCCATCTCGTCCATCTTCTTCATGAGGTTCGTGATGGTGCTCATGATCTGCGAGTCCTGCTGAACCTTCTTCTGCGCCTCCAGGA
>NZ_RAWL01000587.1:0-4305 GCF_003668885.1 Corallococcus sp. AB049A
GAGGTGTATAAGAGACAGCCTTCTCCTTCGCGGTCAGCGGGCGCAGCGTGAAGATGGAGCCGTCCTGCTCCAGGTGGAGCGAGTAGGCGCGGGCCACGGTGCGCAGGGCCTGCTCGGCGCTGATGCCGCGCAGCCGCACCTCCGCGGGCGTGTCCAGGTCGCCGGTGACGACCAGGTTCAGGCCGCCCTTCTCCGCGATGGTCTTGAGCGCGTCGCGCAGCGAGCCTCGGAAGCTCACGTCGATGGTGCGGGCCGGAGCCGCGGCGGCAGCGGCGGGGGCCGGGGTGCCTTCCGCGAGCGCCACGGGGGCGCCGAGGAGGAGGGTCGGAAGCAACAGGCGGGGGAGGATCTTCATGGTCACGCTCAGGCTTCGGAGAGGGACGGAGGAGGGGAACCGACCAGGCGCTTCAGGCCGAACAGCGACGTGAACACGACGAAGGCGACGATGCAGGCCACCGCCAGCCCCGCGGTGCTCCACAGGGCGTGCGCACCGCTGAACAGCCCTTCGACGAACATCCGGCCGTCGCGCACGCTGGCCGCGAACGCGGTGCCCATGCGGCCGAGCGCCCTGTCATTGGTGAACAGGAAGCCCAGCCCCACGCCCAGGGACGTGAGCAGGATGGCCAGGCCCGTCCACACCTCGCGGCGCTGGGGCACGGGGCTCTCCGCGACGCGGGCCATCACGTTGACGACCAGCGACGGAGGCGGCAGCGGATCCGCCAGCCGGTACAGGTCGTTCTCCAGCAGCCGGTGCTCCTCCATCACGGCGGCGCACGCCTCGCACTCCGCGGCGTGATCCAGCGCGGGGCCCTCACCGGCCTCCAGCTCCGCGAAGAGGACTTCCAGGTCGGGGCAGGGGGTGGGGCTCATTTCGTCTCCTCCTCGGCGGGAGTCATCTTCTTGCGAAGCTTTTCACGGGCGCGGAACAGGCGCGCCATGATGGTCCCGGGCGCGCAGCCCATGATCTGCGCGATCTCCTTCGTGGTGCGCTTCTGGACGTAATAGAGCGCCAGCACTTCACGGTCGTCCACGGAGAGCGTCTCCATGGCGGCCTCCAGCGACTGCCGCTCCTCGCGCGCGATGGCCCCGTCCTCCTGGGACGCCTCGTTGCTGGGGAGCACCTCCTTCATGGGCTCCAGCTCCTCCGTGCGCACCTTGGTGCGGCGGCGGAGCAGGTCCAGGCAGAGGTTGCGGGTGATGGCGAGCACCCAGAGGTCGAACGGGCGCGCGTCGTCGTAGCGGTGGAGGTTCTGGTATGCGCGGAGCAGGGCCTCCTGCGCGACCTCGGCGGCCTCCGCCTCGCTCTGCAACAGGCGCAGCGCCAGGCCGTACACCGGGCGCTGCACGCTGCGAACCAGCGCTTCGAAGGCGGACGGGTCCCCCTTGCGGGCGGCCTGCACGTCCGCCTGCCAGGGGAGCGGGGCGGCGTCCTCAGCCATCAGCATTCCGATGGCCATGGGGAGCGAGTCGAGGGCAAGAGCGTTCACACCCTGGACTACGGGCGCGGCGAAACCCCATTGCGCCGCCCCTGAACATCACTTCCGCTTCTGTTTTTTCGCGGACTTGGCGGCGGCCAGGCGCTGCTTTTCGGCCTTTTCCGCCCGCCCTTCGGCCTTCACCTGCTTGCGCTGCTTCTGCTTCGCCCGGAAGCCCAGCGGAATCTCAGCCTCCGGGGCAGGCGGGGGGGCAGCCTTGACCTCATCCAGGTCCGGCAGCGCCTCGCGGGGAGCGCGCGCCGGCCGGCCAATGCGGCTGGGAGGACGGGCGTCCTTGCCTGGCGTGGCAGCCCGGTCGTCGCGACGGGAGGTGGCCGGACGGGCGGGGCGCTCGGACGAGGCCGGGCGCGTGGTGCGGGGCGCGGCGCGGTCCGCCAGGGTGCGGTGGCGCGAAGGGCCTTCGGAGGCACGCGCGGCGCTCCGGGCCTCTTGCACCCGCTCCTCCTCGCGCTCGGTGGTGACCAGGCGAGGACGCTGCGAGGTGCGGATGTCCTCCTTGGAGTCCTCCGTGTACTCGAAGTGGAACAGGCGCTTGATGACCAGCGTGGCGTACGCGCCCGGGGGCAGCGTGAAGGCCACGTTGACCTTGATGTCGCCGCGGTTCACGTCGTCGTGCTGCGTGCGGCCCACGACGAGCTTGTGCGGGAACATCACCAGCGGGCGCTGCTCCTCCTTGAAGTAGAGCATCCGCTCCGCGCCCTTGATGCGCAGGTCGGGGAGCTTGAGCTTCTCCTTGCCCAGCACCCACGTCATGGCCTCGGCCACCTTCGGATCCTCGAAGGTGGAGTCCGGCCCCACGAGCGGGAAGGTCTTCTCGCGCAGGATGTGGAGCACGTCCGGCGTCGCGTCCCGGTAGTGCAGCAGCGTGCCGGCCTGGTAGCGCATGGGGAACATGGCTTCGCGCGGCAGCATCAGCTGGAGGTAGCGCCGGACGCCCTCGTTCCAGAGGAAGCTCTGGTACTCGAAGAGGATCATCGCCCGGTAGTCCGAGTCGATCTGCAGGAACGCCCGGAGCCAGTCGCCCGGGTGCTCACGCAGGCTGCGCAGGATGCGGTGGTACTTCTTCGCGCCCTCGAAGGGCACGCGCGCGTCCCACTTGCCCCAGTTGTCGCGCCAGAAGCCCTTCACCTTGGCGTCCTCGGTGCGGTCCAGGTCCGAGGGGCGGGCGAAGTAGTTGTGCAGCGCGGCCTCGAAGTCGCCCCGGATGAGGTCCTTGGCGATGAAGCCCTGGCCGTGCTTGATGGCGCCGAAGCGCTGGCTGTCGAAGTAGTTCACCACGCCCAGCCGGTTCACCTCCGCGGCGGCCAGGTTCAAGGGCGCCAGCGAGTCGTGCGTGAGGGCGCGCACGGTGACGGAGAAGCGGTTGGAGGTGATGTTCCTCGCGGACAGCGGCTTGTCCGTCCGGCCCAGGAACTTCAGGCGCAGGTCGGGCTCCTGCATGTCCACGTCCGCGCCATCCACGGCGATGATCTGCTCGGTGCGGCCCTGCTTGTCCTTCAGGCCGCAGTAGCTGATGGCGCCGGGCTTCAGCCCGAACGCGTCACGGATACGATTCACCGCGTCGAAGGTGGACAGCTTCTGCTTGTCCATCAGGTAGACGCGATGCTTTCCGCTGGCGACTTCGTCGAAGCGGTAGGACTCCTTCACGGAGAAGTCCTCGGGTTTTTGCTTGATTCGCACGACAGCCCCCTTACCAGCGTGGACGCGCGGATAGAAGCGTTCGCGCCTGAAATGGGCTTAACCTGCAACCCCATGAGAAACCTTCCCGCCCTGTTCCTCCTGGGGCTCGCCGGCCTCGTCGTGGGGTGCGCGACCCCTCTCTCCACCATGCAGACGGCGAAGACGCTGGCGCCGGGCCAGGTCCAGGTGAACGGCAGCATGGGGGTGTTCGTCCCGGTGGGGACGCTGGCGTCGGTGGTGGACGTGGGCATCGACCAGGGGCGCGCGGCGAAGCGGGCCATTGACGAGGACACGCCCTACACCCTCACGGAGGAGGACCAGCAGCGCCTGCTGACGGCGGGCCTGGCCCTGGTGGTGGCGCCGCCGGGGGTGAACCCGGAGCTGATGGTGCGGGTGGGCCTGCTGGACGGGTTCGACGTGGGCGGGCGCTACAACGGCAACTCGCTGCGCTTCGACGGCAAGGTGCGCCTGGCCCACGGCGGGCCGGGTCCTCGCCGCTCCTATGACCTGGCGCTGGGGGTGGGGGTGTCCAAGTACCTGTTCTCCGGGGCGGTGATGGACGTCCTGGAGGTCGTCCAGCTGGGGGATTTCAGCCGGACGGACGTGGAGATTCCGCTGTACCTGAGCGCGGAGTACGGCGACGTGTTCAAGCTCTACGGCGCCCCCAAGTACGTCTTCAGCCACACGCGCCTGGACGCCCAGCTGGTGGACTTCAGCAAGCAGGGCAAGCCCGTCACGGGCTTCGACGCGAGCCTTCCGTCCACGGTGAACAGCCACTTCGTGGGCTCCACGGTGGGGTTCGCGGTGGGCTACAAGTACGTGCACTTCTACGCGGAGCTCACCGGGGGCTACGTCTTCTGCAACCCCCACGTCTTCGGGCAGAAGCGGGACCTGGGCGGGATGACCTTCCTGCCGTCCATTGGCCTGGGATTCAGGGCCCCGGAGCGCCGGCCGGCCGCGTCAGCGGATCCGGCGGCCCCGGGGACGCTGGCACCGCCGTCCACATGAACCTTTGGCAGGGGGCGGGGACTGACCGGCCGTGCAGGCCACCGGCGCCCTGGAACCCGGGCAGCGTCGCGAGCGTTCCTTTGGGGCGGAAGGCTCTGGTAGTGTCCGGGCCGGTGAGGAT
>NZ_RAWL01000588.1:0-4305 GCF_003668885.1 Corallococcus sp. AB049A
CCTCCCAGCCCCAGGCGGAGCCCGCCGCCGCCGCGAAGAAGGTGGAGATCCCCTCGGACTCGCCCTCCTTCGGCCCGGCCACCGCGAAGGTGACCATCGTCGAGTGGTCCGACTTCGAGTGCCCCTTCTGCAGCCGCGCGGTGCCGACGCTCAACAAGATCAAGGAGACCTACGGCAAGGACGTGCGCGTGGTGTTCCGCCACCAGCCGCTGCCCATGCACTCGCACGCGAAGCTCGCGGCGCAGGCCTCCATGGCCGCCCACGAGCAGGGCAAGTTCTGGGAGATGCACGACAAGCTCTTCGCCAACCAGCGCGCCCTGGAGCGCGGTGACCTGGAGAAGTACGCCCAGGAGCTGGGCCTGAACATGAACAAGTTCAAGGCCGACCTGGAGTCCGCCAAGATCTCCGCGAAGGTGGACGCGGACGCCTCCGCGGGCATGTCGGTGGGCGCCAACGGCACCCCGGCCTTCTTCATCAACGGCCGCTTCCTCTCCGGCGCGCAGCCCTTCGAGGCCTTCAAGCCCCTCATCGACCAGGAGATCGCCAAGGCCGACAAGGCGCTCGCCGCCGGCACCAAGGCGGAGGAGCTCTACGCCAGGCTGAACCAGGACAACGTGAACGCCGCTCCGGCCGCCCCCGCGGCGCCCGCCGAGCCGGCCGTGCAGAAGGTGGAAGTGGGCAACGCCCCGGTGCGCGGCCCGAAGAACGCGCCCGTCACCATCGTCGCCTGGTCCGACTTCGAGTGCCCCTTCTGCAGCCGCGCCGTGCCGACCCTGGAGCAGGTGGAGAAGGTCTACAAGGGCAAGGTCAAGATCGCCTTCAAGCACCAGCCCCTGTCCTTCCACCAGCACGCGAAGCTCGCCGCCGTGGCCTCCATGGCCGCGAACGAGCAGGGCAAGTTCTGGGAGATGCACGACAAGCTCTTCGCCAACCAGCGCTCGCTGGACCGCGAGAGCCTGGAGAAGTACGCCCAGGAGCTGAAGCTGGACATGAACAAGTTCAAGGCGGACCTGGACTCCGGCAAGTTCGACAAGCAGATCGAGTCGGACATGGCGGACGGCGCCTCCAAGGGCGCCAACGGCACCCCGACGTTCTTCATCAACGGCCGCACGCTGGTGGGTGCGCAGCCCTTCGATGCCTTCAAGAAGGTCATCGACGAGGAGCTGAAGAAGGCCGGCGTCGTGATGGCGGCGGAAGCGAAGTAGTCCTCCCGCGCTGCTGAAACGCACAAGGCCGTCGGCTCCCACAGCGGGAACCGGCGGCCTTCGTGTTTCTACGCGTCTGACAGGCTTCCGTCAGGACACGGCGATGGCGTCGATCTCCACCTTGGAGCCGCGCGGCAGCGCGGACACCTGCACGGTGGCGCGGGCCGGCGGGGCGCCCGTGAAGGAGCGGCCGTAGACCTCGTTCACCTTGGCGAAGTCACCCAGGTCGGTGAGGAAGATGGTGCAGCGCACGACGTGGCTGAAGTCCAGGCCGCTGGCGGCGAGCACGGCCTTCAGGTTCTTCATCACCTGCTCGGCCTGCGCGACGACGTCGCCGGTGACCATCTCCATCGTCTTGGGGTCCAGGGGAATCTGGCCGGACAGGAACGTCATCTTCCCGGCGTCCACCTGCACGGCCTGGGAGTAGGGGCCAATCGCCTTGGGGGCGTCGTCGGAGTGGATTGCCTTGCGCGCCATGCAGCACACCTCGCGTTGAGGCGGCCCCCTGAAGCGAAACGGGGCCGCGGGTCCGCCGCGCGCTGTAGCACAGGCCGGGGCTAGATTCGCTCGACCGAGTAGACGCCCGTCAACCGCTCGATGGAGCGCATCAGGTCCGTCAGCTGCTTGAGGTCGGAGATGGTGACCTCGAAGGTGTTGACGGCCCGGTCGTCGCCGGTGGCCCGGCAGTTCGCCTGGGAGATGTTGACGCTCTTCTTGGAGAACGTGTTGGTGATGTCCGCCAACAGGCCCGGCCGGTCCGCCGTCAGCACGCGCAGCGTGACGGGCCGCTTGAAGTCGCCCTTCACGTCCCAGGACACGTCCACGCGCCGCTCGGGGTCCGTGGCCAGGGCCTTCTCACACCCCACCGTGTGCACCGTCACGCCCCGCCCCCGGGTGATGAACCCCGCGATGGGGTCCCCGGGAACGGGGTTGCAACAGCGCCCGAAGCGCACCAGCACGTCGTCCACGCCGCCAATCTGGACGCCGCTGCGGCTGTTGCGCCCGACGAGCCGCTTGGCCAGGTCCGTCATGCGCGACAGGCCCGGCAGCATGGAGGCGTTGTTCCCCGCGCCGCTGCCCGTCCCGCCGCTGTCCGAGGGACGCGGGGGCGGCTCCGCCTGCGCCAGCTTCTCCTGCGGCACGATGCGCTGCACCAGCTGCTGCGGCGTCACCTTGCCGTAGCCAATCGCCACCAGCAGATCGTCCTCGACGCGGAAGCCCAGCTCCTCGGCGACCTTCTTGAGTTCGCCGGACTTCATCTGCTTGTTGAAGTTGAGCTGGAAGCGCTTGAACTCGCGCTCCACCAGCTCGCGGCCCAGCTGCAGGCTCTTGTCGCGCTGCTGCTGCTTGATGAAGCCGCGGATGCGCTGCTGCGCGCGGCTCGTCTTGACGAAGGTGAGCCAGTCCTTGGACGGGTGCGCCTGCGGGCTGGTGAGCACCTCCACCGTGTCGCCGTTCTTCAGCTTGTAGCGCAGGGGAACAATCTTCCCGTTCACCTTCGCGCCCACGCACCGGCCGCCCACGTCGCTATGGATGGCGTACGCGAAGTCCACCGGCGTCGCGCCGCGCGGCAGGCTGCGCACGTCGCCCTTGGGCGTGAAGACAAAGACTTCGTCGGTGAAGAGGTCCACCTTCACCGTCTCCAGGAACTCCTTGGGGTCCTTGAGGTCCTGCTGCCACTCCATCAGCTGGCGCAGCCAGGCGAACTTCTCGTCGTCCTTGGAGATGGGCGCGCGGCCTTCCTTGTAGGCCCAGTGCGCGGCGATGCCCTCTTCGGCGATCTTGTGCATCTCCGCGGTGCGGATCTGCACCTCCACGCGCTCGCTCAACGGACCAATCACCGTGGTGTGCAGGGACTGGTACATGTTGGGCTTCGGGATGGCGATGAAGTCCTTGAAGCGCCCCGGCACCGGCTTCCACATCTGGTGCACCATGCCCAGCGCCTCGTAGCAGGCGGGGACGGACGGCGCGATGATGCGGAACGCGATGATGTCGTGGATCTGATCGAAGTCGATGCCCTGCGACTTGATCTTCTTCCAGATGCTGTAGACGTGCTTGAAGCGCCCGCTGACGTCGCCCTTGAGGCCGCGCTCCTGGAGCTTGGCGCGCATCAGGTCGCAGGTGTCCTCGATGTACGCCTCGCGCTCCTTCTTGCGCTTGTTGAGCTGCTCCTCCAGCGCGAAGAACTCCTGGGGCTTCACGTAGCGGAAGGACAGGTCCTCCAGCTCCGTCTTGATCCAGGAGATGCCCAGGCGGTTGGCCAGGGGCGCGTAGATGTCCAGCGTCTCCTGTCCGATGCGGGCCTGCTTCTCCTCGGACATGTGATCCAGCGTCCGCATGTTGTGCGTGCGGTCCGCCAGCTTCACGAGGATGACGCGGATGTCCTGCGCCATCGCGATGATCATCTTGCGGAAGTTCTCCGCCTGCTTCTCCTCCTGGGAGAGCGTCGCGGACGCGGAGAACTTGGACAGCTTCGTCACGCCGTCCACCAGCTGGGCGACCTCCGGGCCGAAGAGCTCCGTGAGCTCCTCCGCGGTGGCGAGCGTGTCCTCGATGGTGTCGTGGAGGAGTCCGGTGACGATGGACGCCTCGTCCAGCTTCAGCTCCGCCAGGATGCCCGCCACCTCCAGCGGGTGGATGAGGTAGGGCTCTCCCGACTTGCGGAGCTGCCCCTGATGGACCTTGGCCGAGTAGACGTACGCCTTCTTGATGATGTCCAGGTCGGGGTCCGGGTGGTACGACGCAACCCGCTGCAGGATGTCGTTCAGGCGAATCATCGAGGCGGTGACAATCGTAACTGCCTCAAACAGCAGGGGCAACGTTACCCTGGAACATCGCGTGCCCCACCGGGTCCCGGAGCCCGGGCGCTATTGGAGTTTCGTCCGAGGCTTTCGTTGACCGGGCGTTTCACGCCCCCCTAGATTGGCCCTCTGCCCATGTCTCAGCTTCTGCTGTCCACGCTCCCGGTGGTCTGCCCGAAATGTGACGGCTACAACCCGCCACGCTCGGCCACCTGCGTGCTGTGCGGCCAGGCGCTGGAAGAGGCGGCGCCCGCCCCCCGTCCGGCGGCCGCGCCCCCTGCCCCGTCTCTTATACACAT
>NZ_RAWL01000589.1:0-4277 GCF_003668885.1 Corallococcus sp. AB049A
CCTGACGCACCTGCTGCCCACACTGCCCCATGACTTCCGGCCCGCGCTGCTCATCGTCGTGCACCTGCCCCGCCACCTCCCCAGCCTGCTGGTGGAGGTGTTCTCCGTCCGGTGCCGGCTTCCGGTGCACGAGGCCGCCGACAAGCAGCCCATCCAGCCTGGGACGGTCTACTTCGCGCCCCCGAACCACCACCTGCTCGTGGACCGGGACGCGCGGGGGCCGTCGCTCGCGCTGTCCGCGGACGCCCCCGTCCACTTCTCACGCCCCGCCATCGACGTGCTCTTCGAGTCCGCCGCGGCCGTCTATGGCAAGCGCCTGGGTGGCGTCATCCTGACGGGTGCCAACGCGGACGGGGCCCTGGGGCTCCAGGCAGTGAAGCGCCGGGGAGGCGTCACGCTGGTGCAGGAGCCTTCCACCGCGCGTGCGCCCACCATGCCCCAGGCGGCGCTCGCGGCCGGCGCGGTGGATTTCGTGCTGCCTCTTGAACAGATGCCCGCCGTCCTGCGGGCATGGGGAGATGGCGGTGCTATCTGACCTTTCCATCCTCAGCAAGGAGCCCCAGCCCGTGGCCTCCCGGGTGAAGTGCCTGCTCGTCGACGACCTGGAGGAGAACCTCCTGGCGCTCTCCGCCGTGCTGCGGCGCGACGACGTGGAGGTGCACTGCGCCCGCTCCGGCGCGGAGGCCCTGGAGCTGCTGCTGCTCCACGAGTTCGCGCTCGCGCTGGTGGACGTGCAGATGCCGGAGATGGACGGCTTCGAGCTGGCGGAGCTGATGCGCGGCTCCGAGCGCACCCGCGACGTGCCCATCATCTTCGTCACCGCGGGCGCGGGCGACCCGTGGCGCACCTTCAAGGGCTACGAGGCCGGAGCGGTGGACTTCCTCTTCAAGCCGCTGGAGGCCCACGCGCTGCGCGCCAAGGCGGAGGTCTTCTTCCAGATGCACCGCCAGAAGCAGCAGCTGGCGCAGCAGCTGGACACGCTCGCGGAGACCCTGCGCCTCAACGAGATGTTCACCGCCGTGCTGGGGCACGACCTGAGAAACCCCCTGTCCGCCATGCTCACCGCGGCGGACCTGCTCCAGCGCCGCACGGAGGACGAGGCCGTGAAGAAGACGGCCTCGCGGATGATGGCCGCCGGCAAGCGCATGAGCCGGATGATTGAAGACGTGCTGGACCTGGCGCGCGCGCGGCTGGCCGGAGGCATCCCCCTGCGCCGGGGGGAGACGGACTTCGGGCAGCTGGTGCAGCGCATGGTGCAGGAGCACCAGACGGCCTGGCCGCGCCACCGCATCGAGGTGCGGCAGGACGGCGACCTCGTGGGGGACTGGGACGCGGACCGGCTGGCGCAGGTGGCCTCCAACCTCATCGGCAACGCGCTCCAGTACGGCGACGCCGCGGAGCCGGTGCGCATCCACGTGGACGGCACGCGCGACGACGCGCTGAGGTTCACCATCACCAACGTGGGCGTCATCCCGGCCCACCTCTTGCCCTTCCTCTTCGACCCGTTCCGCGGCGGCCAGCAGCGCCGGGGCCGGGGAGAAGGCCTGGGCCTGGGGCTCTACATCGTCCAGCAGATCATCCACGCGCATCAGGGCGGCGTGGAGGTGCTCTCCGGCACCGGGCCCTACACGGAGTTCCGCGTGGTGCTGCCGCGCAAGGGCGTGGAGGTCGTCAAGCTGTAGCGCCGTTGTCCGCGGGCACGCTGCCCGGCCCGCCCGGATCCACCGGCGGCAGGGTGTGCATCCCCCAGCGCTGTCCGGCCTGCCAGGTGGGCACGCCGGAGACGCCCCAGCCGGCGCGCTGGGCCTCGCGCCCCTCGAACTCCAGCCAGAAGACGGCGGTGTCCGGCCGCGCCGCCTGGTCCAGGCACGCCACGCGCGACAGCGTGCGCCCGTGCGAGTCCAGCGCCACCGCGAAGGGCTTGTGCGAGTGCCCGCAGAGCACCCACTTCGGGTGCACCGTGTCCACCAGCTTGCGCGTCACCGGGTTGCCAATCCACGGCGAGGGCAGCGGGCGCTCGGGGGACAGCCGCTCGTCGCGGGCCTTCTGCACGATGCCCCGGGGCCACTCGTGCACCAGGAGCAGGTCCACGTCGCGCTCCGCGGCCACCCGCTCCACCTCCGGCGTGCGGAAGTACCCCGCCTGCTTCGCCGTATCCAGCGACGTGGGGCGCTTGAGCGGCTGGTCGATGAAGCGCGGCGCGTGGATGCCGGACAGGTACGCCACGCGCAGGGGCCCCAGGGTGCGCAGCCCCGCGCGGCCCAGGTAGTGGACGCCCGGGGCCAGCTCGCCTCCATCAGGCAAATCGTGCAGCGCCTCGAAGTCCTCGTTGTTGCCGCCAATGAAGTACAGCGGCCGCTTCACGCGGCGGATGCCGTCCGCGTACTCGGCGAACTCGGCGGGCATGGAGCGCTTGGCGGCCTTGCGCCGGTGGTCGTCCGCGTGGCGGAAGGCCTCCACGTCGCCCACGGCCAGCACGTAGTCCACCGGGCGGCCACGTGCCTCTTCCAGCGCGTCCAGCCACGCCTCCACGCGGTGGAAGCGTCCATGGATGTCACCCAGCGCGGCGACGAGGAGGGAGTCCTGCGGCATGCCCTTCACTCAAGGGCTCCCGCCCCGTCCTGTCGAGTCATCCGCCACCGGCACTTTCCGGTGACGGACGAATGGCCGCTTTTGCCTAGGGACAACCCAGAGGGTACGTGACCTCCACCACCACGCCCGGGGCCGGGGCGCGCAGCCGCTCGAAGATGACCGCGTTGGCCCGCGCGTCATAGGCCCAGCCCTCCGTCACGGGCACCCCGTCCACCCGGACGGCGATGGCGCCGGGGTCCTCCGGCAGCTCCGACAGGGGGAAGGCGCGGTTGGGCCCGAAGGCGCTCTCCGACAGCTTCTCCAGCGACGCGGCCCAGTTGGGCGTGCAGATGCTGTCCACCACGCCGTTGAGCCTGCGGGCCAGCTCCATGTAGCGGCTGCCGGAGCTGCTGGAGGTGGTGCAGGTCGTCAAATCCTCCGGGCCCACCACCGCGTTGAAGCTCACCTTGGACGGGTCGTTCCCCTTCAGGGCCAGCAGGTACGTTTCATAGAAGGCCACCGGCTGCGAGCTGAAGTCCTCCTCGTCCGACAGCACGATGATGGCCAGCTTCGCGTCCTCGCGCAGGAAGCCGCCGTTGCCGTCGTTGAGCTGGGGCGTGCGCGGGTCGTCCAGGTTGTAGAGGAGCGGATCCGACAGCGCCCGCCAGGTCGCGTCCAGGCCCTGCTCGTTCCAGTGGCACACGCCCACGTGGGTGTTGTTGGCGAAGACGCCGGCCGCGTTGGGCGTCTCCGGGGTGATGATGCGCGGGCTGGTGCCGTCCACGGGGAACAGGCGCCCGTTCTCACCGCCCAGCGCGCCGCCGGGGCACTCGGACCAGCCGCCGGGGGACGGGTCCAGGCCGGTGGTGGTGACGCCGATGCGGTAGTCCACCTGCGCGGCGGCGGCCTGGGACAAAAAGGCCGCGAAGTTCGCGCCCAGGCTCTGCTGCTCCTCCATCATGGAGCCCGAGTTGTCGACGACGAAGAGCACGTCCACGCGCGCCTCCGCCTGCTGGATGAAGCGGTCCGTCTGGTCCGTCTTCGACAGCCCCCGCCCCACCAGGCCCGCGTTGAAGACGGCGCCGTCCTTCAGGGTGAAGCGCACCGTCGCCGCGTCGTCCCCCTCCTCCACCGGCGCGTACTTCGCGGTGAGCTTCACGCGCCCGCCCGGGGGAATCGTGGCCGGCAGCGCGCCGGACACCGCGAACTGCGCGCCCGCCTGCTCCAGCTTCATGCCCGCGACCTTCACCTCTCCCGGACAGTCGTTGTAGGCCATGAACTCGCGGGTGCGCGGGCCGCACACCAGCCGGTTGATGCCGAAGTCCACCGTGGTGGGCTGCACGGAGAAGCACCCCTGCACGCCCCGCCCCACCAGGTTCACCAGCGGATGGCCGTGCGTGGGGTGGCTCACCCACCCTTCCGCGAGCCCCTGGAACTCCCCTTCCGAGGGCGGCTGGAAGCGCACGATGAGCGTGGCCTTCTTGCCGGGCTCCAGCACCCTGTTGGGCAGCGTGGACGCGCGGAAGGCGGGGTCCGACCCGGACGCCAGCTGGAGCGCGGACAGGAAGCACGCCTCCGTGCCGGTGGGCTCGGAGGTGGCGCTGGGGCTGACCTTGCGCAACACCGGCACGGAGGCGTGCTTCCTGTCCGCGCTCCAGCGCCACCTCCGAGCCCACGAGACCGGAGCCTAACTCGTATGCCGTCTT
>NZ_RAWL01000058.1:0-29496 GCF_003668885.1 Corallococcus sp. AB049A
CCACCCGCCCCACCGAGGGGTCCATTTCAGAACCTGTGCAGCCCCCACCGTCATGGCGAGGCCCGATCGTCCACGGCCGGTAGCCTCCTTCCACTCACGTCCGAGGGTGGACAGAGCGCCAGCGCCCGAGGGCGGGAATGCAGGCGCAGCGGATCCATCCACCAGCGGATGCACACGGCGCGTGGTGTCGCAGCGCACGCTCGGCAGCAGGGCGGAAGGCGATTAGGGTGGCGCCGCCTTCACAGCGCGGGAGCAATGCCATGAAAGCAGTGCGCTTCTCGGCCTTCGGGCCGCCCCCCGACGTCGTCCAGGTGGTGGAGGAGTCCCCCGCGCCGCTGAAGCCCGGTGAGGCGCGGCTGGCGGTGCTCGCCACGCCCATCAACCCCTCCGACCTGCTCACCCTCTCCGGCGAATACGGCGTGCTGCCCAAGCTGCCCGCCACGCCCGGCAACGAGGGCGTGGGCCGCGTGGTGGAGGTGGCGGGCTCCGCCGCGGTGGCGGTGGGCGACCTCGTGTTCCTGCCGCTGGGCTCGGGCACCTGGCGCACCCACGTCACCGCGCCCGCCGCGCAGCTGTTGCCCGTGCCACCGGGCCTGGACCTGCTTCAGGCGAGCATGCTGCTGATCAACCCGCCCACCGCCTACCTGATGCTGCGCCAGTTCGTGACGCTCCAGCCCCGCGAGTGGGTGGTGCAGAACGCCGCCAACTCCGCCGTGGGCCGCTACCTCATCACCCTGGCGCAGGTGATGGGCCTGAAGACCGTCAACGTCGTGCGCCGCCAGGAGCTGGTCGACCCGCTCAAGGCCCAGGGCGCGGACGTGGTGCTGCTGGACACGGATGGGTTGCCCCAGCAGGTGCGCGCGGCCACCGGCGGCGCGAAGGTGCGGCTGGGCATCGACGCGGTGGGCGGCGAGTCCGCGCGCCGCGTGGGCGACTGCCTCTCCACGGGCGGCACGCTGGTGAACTACGGCGCCATGAGCGGCAAGGGCCCCCAGCTGTCCGCGGCGGCCAGCATCTTCAAGGACGTCACCCTGCGCGGCTTCTGGCTGACGCGCTGGCTGCGCGACGCGCCTCGCGAGGAGCAGAACGCCACGCTCGCGCGGCTGGCGGAGCTGATGGCCGTGGGCACGCTCCAGGCGCCCGTGGACGGCACCTATCCGCTGGAGCGCATCCAGGACGCGGTGAAGCGCGCGCTGGAGCCGGGCCGCAACGGGAAGATTCTGCTCACCCCCAACCCCGCGGCGTGACGCACCCGCCGCTCACATGAAGGAACGACGACCATGAAGCGAGTCGAAGGCAAGGTGGCCCTGGTGACCGGCGGCGCGGGGGGCCTGGGTGCCGCGTCCGCGCGGATGCTCGCGCGCGAGGGCGCGAAGGTGGTGGTCACCGACCGGCGCGAGGGCGAGGCCCGCGCTGTGGCGGAGGAGCTGGGTGACGCAGGGCTGTTCCTCCCGCTGGACGTCACCCGCGAGGACCAGTGGGTGAGCGCGCTGGCGCGCACCGTGGAGAAGTTCGGCCGGCTGGACGTGCTCGTGAACAACGCGGGCATGGGCATCGTGAAGGACATCGAGGAGATGTCGCTGGACGAGTGGAAGTTCGTGCACTCGGTCAACCTGGACGGCGTGTTCCTGGGCTGCAAGCACGGCATCCGCGTGATGCGGGAGTCCGGGTCGAAGAACGGCTCCATCATCAACATCTCCTCCATCGCGGGGCTCGTGGGCGTGCCGCAGTTCCCCGCGTACTGCTCCAGCAAGGCCGCCGTGCGCATGCTGTCCAAGTCCGTGGCGCTGCACTGCGCCTACAAGGGCTATGGCATCCGCTGCAATTCCATCCACCCCGGCTACGTGGAGACCGCCATGGTGGAGGCGCTGGCCCAGGCCGGTGGCCAGGCGGAGAAGACGCGCGCGCGCATGCTCAAGGGCATCCCCGCGGGCCGCTTCGGTGAGCCGGACGACGTGGCCAACGCCGTGGTGTACCTGGCGTCGGACGAGTCCAAGCTGATGACCGGCGCGGAGATGGTCCTCGACGGCGGCGCGACCGCGCAGTAGCGCTCACTCCCGGCGCCCGGGACGTCACTCCCAGGGCGCCGACAGCAGCTCCCCGAAGCGCATTCCCAGCTCCATGCGGCCCACCATCGCCTGTCCCCAGGCGTTCGCCTGCGCGGCCCAGGTGACGGGCGTGAGCCCCAGCGTGTCGAAGAGCTTCATCACGTCCCCGCCCCGCTGCATCGCCTTGATCATCCGCGCGTAGTCCACGAGCGTGGGGAAGGCCGACTCCGGGAAGACCACTTCGCTGTCCACGGGCTTGAGCGGCACGCGCGGCTGGAGCGTCACCAGCAGGCGCTGGGCCTCCACGCGCGAGAGCGTCTCCTGCTGCTCGCGCTCCGCGGCCATCCGCGCCTGGAGGGCTTCCGCTTCCCGGCGCTGGAGCTCCCGCTGACGCTCCTGGTCGCGGCGGCGGGACTCGGCCACCTGCCGGTCGATCTCGCGTTGCCGCGCGTACGCCTCGGCTTCGAGCCTGCGCTCCCGGCGCTCCTGCATCATCCGCAGCGCGTTGTGCGTGTCGTCCAGGAAGTCGCGGTGGACGTTCGACTCCTCCGGCGGAGACGGCGTGGCGAGCACGCGCTGCTCGAAGGCGGGCAGCCACGCCTCGAAGTGCTCCAGCTCCGCGTCCAGGGCCGTGAGGACGTCCGCGTCGCGGGACTCCAGCCCATTGCGCAGGGCCATGGCGCCCTTCGACACGGAGAGGGACGCGGTGCGCGGGCGCGTGCCCACCAGCTCCTCCGCCGCGTCCCAGAGGGCGCGCAGCCTCCGGGGCAGCGCATCCTTCGGGACGTCGTCCAGCAGCTGCATCGTCTGCTGGAAGAGGCCTTCCGGATCCAGGCGCCACCACGCCTGGAAGCGCGTCAGGGCGTCGGGCTCCACCTCGCACTGGTTCTCCCACAGGCGGTCCCGCCAGGCCGCGAAGGCGGTGAGGAGGGCGCCGCGCTCGGCGGGATGGGATTGGAAGCGCCGCCACACGGCCTCCACCAACAGCTCGCTTCCGTGGGTGGAGCGCCAGGAGCGCACCACGCGGGACAGCGGTGCCACCAGCAGGTGCTGGCCCGGCCCTTCCCAGACGGCCATGAGCAACCGGCCGGGATGACCGGGGTCGGGGTGCTTCTCCTGGCTCCGGCGCTCCGGCGCGAGGTCCAGCTGCCAGACCCGGGAGGGATACAGCATCAGCGCTTCCAGCAGGGCTTCGCCGCTGTCCGGGTCGCGAGCCCAGTCGTTCAGCCGCCGCTGTTCATCCACGCCTGAGTGGTGGAGGAAGCGCGCGAACGCGGAGTCACCGAAGCACGCGGCGCGGTCCTTCGCCGTGCCCCGGTCGATGGCGTGCACGGTCTCCTCCAGGAAGGCCCACATCGCCTCGGACTCTTCCTCCTCCGGGGCCTCGGGGTCGTTTCGGGGAGGCGTGGCGGCCCAGGCGAAGAAGTCGAGCGCGGTCTCCGCGGACAGCTCGCTCAGCGCCGAGCGCGCCCAGCGGGCCCAGCGCTGCTGGTCCTCCGCCCCCCACGCGCGAAAGGGGCGCTGCTTCGCGAAGGAGAGCAGTTCGTTCGCGAGCGACCCGACCGTGCGCAGCGATACGGTGAGCAGCGCCTCCAGGGCGCCCTCGGGTGGAGGGGTGGGCAGCTGGCGGAGGACGTCCTTCGCGAAGGCCGCGTCGCCGTCCCGCTGCAGGCGCGCGAGCAGCCGGCGCGAGCCCCACTGGCTCAAGGTGCGGCGCGCGAAGGCGGCGACGTCCGCATCCGGTGAGTCCAGCGCCTGGGAGACCTCCATCTCGTCGCGAAGGCACAGGGCGCATTCGAAGCGGACCTCCGGGTCGGAGCCATACAGGCCCCGGTGCAGCGCCTCGGAGACGTTCTCCGGCGTCACCTCATGTGACGCCCGGGTCCACGCGACCGCGGCGCGCACGGACAGCTCCGGCACATGGAGCACGCCCAGGGAGAGGCCGCGGATCCGCTCGCGCTCCTCGGCGCCCAGGCGCGGAGAGAGGCCGTTGCGCCAGCGCGTCATCGCGAGCATGGCCTCCACCGCCATGCGGCCCTCCCCGTGCAGCAGTTGATTGCTCACGGAGAAGCGGGCCTCCCGCGCTCCCCTGCCCTGGTGCACACAGGCGAGCGAGGCCATCAGGCGCAGGGTCGGATCCGGGGACTTGTCCGCCAGCCACTCCACCGAGTCCGGCATGGGGCTGAAGGGCGCGAGCATCTCCTCCAGGGAGGAATCCTCGATGGGCAATATCAGCGCCCACGCGTCCTCCAGCTCCCTCGTGAAGCCGCGCTGCACGAGGTGGGGCTCGATGCGCCGGGCGTCCTCGGAGAGGCGCAGCACCGCGCCCCACTGCCGTGCGTAGCGCGCCTCCAGCACCGCCACCTGCGCGGGCTCCAGCGCGGCGGTGCGGGCCGCCAGGGCGAAGCGGTCCACGCCGGACTTCACCAGCGCTCGCGCGGAGCCATGGCGCTCCGGAGGGATGGCACCACAGAGGCAGTGCGGGCACGCGGCGTCAGCAGGGATGAAGCGGATGCACGCGGGGCAGCGCACCTCCGCGCCCCGGCGCACGCCGCTGTCGAGCAGGGCGGACATGCCGTGTGTCTACCCCGGTCCGAGGGGGTCGTGCACCCCGGAGCCCCGCCGGGCCATGGCGGAAGCGGGGGGCAACTGCCAGCCTGGCCCAGGCTGTCCGTATGTCATTCCAGGGAGGCACGCACATGGGCGCATTGGACGGGAAGATCGCGGTCGTCACGGGCGGCAGCACGGGCATTGGCTTCGCCATCGCGGAGCGCTTCGCCAGCGAGAGCGCGGAGGTGGTCATCGCCGGACGCCGGCAGCAGCGCCTGGAGGACGCGGCGGCGAAGATTGGCCGGGGCGCCCGGGGCGTCGTCACCGATGTGGGCGATGACGCGCAGGTGAAGCGGCTCATCGACTCCGTGCCGCGCGTGGACCTGCTGGTGACGTGCGCGGGCGGCGCCGTGTTCGGCGCGGTGGAGAGCGTGCCCTCGCAGTCGTGGAGGGCCCTCTTCAACGACCGCTTCTTCGGCCAGCTCTCCGCCTGCCACTACGCCGTGCCGAAGATGGTCCCGGGCAGCGCCATCATCCTGTGCTCCGGCATCGCGGGCCACACGGCGCTGGTGAACTACTCCGGCGGCGCGGGCCTGTGCGGCGCGGTCAACGCCATGGGCCGCTCGCTGTCCGTGGAGCTGGCGCCCCGGGGCATCCGCGTCAACGTGCTGTCCCCCGGCCTGACGCGCGACACCGCCATCGACTGGGGCGTCCCGCCGGAGCAGGTCGGCGCGTTCCTGGACGCGCTCGTGAGCAAGGTGCCCCTCAAGAAGCCGGGCACCGTGCGGGACATGGCGGACGCGGCGTACTTCCTCGCGACGTGCGCGTACGCCACCGGGCAGGTCATCGACATCGACGGTGGGTGGACCGCCGGGGCCTGAGCCCTCGCGCGCGGAGTGGGCGGGCGTCCAACCTGGACGCACGCCCTACTCCTCTGGGGCGGGGAGCGCCTTCATGTTGGCCTGAGAGCATCTCGGGAGACCCCACATGGGCCGCAGCTACAGCGAACATCCATTCCATCAACAGCAACCGATGCTGGGCGTGCAGGGTTCGGGACCGCGCCTGGGCAACGACGAGGACACCCAGAAGGTCGCGCAGCAGAAGAAGCGCAAGGCGACCACGAAGGCCGCGAAGACGTCGGCCTCCCCCGCACGGCAGGCCCGGAAGGCCGCGGCGCCCAAGAAGAGCGCCACGGCGGGCGCGCTCGCCAAGGGCAAGCCCGCCGGCAAGGCCCGGAGCACCCGCGGACGCGCGGCCTCCAAGCGCGTCCACTGAGCATCATGGCGCGCCTGGGTTCGCATGGCGGCAGCCAGCGTGGGCCCAGGCCGATGCGCTGGTGCCGGAGGAGCGATAGAAGGACGCTCCGATGACCACGCCCGACGAGGCACGCCGCGCGCTGGAGGCCATCTACGCCCGGGTCGAGGCGCGCGCCGCCGACATCTCCGGCTCCCATGACTGGTGGCCCTGCCGCAGGGGATGTGATCACTGCTGCCGCCACCTGGCCGCGCCGCTGCCCATCACGCAGCTGGAGTGGCGCTACCTGGAGGAAGGGCTCCAGCAACTTCCCCCTGGGACGTTGGCGGAGATCCGCGAGCGCGTCGACGCGCTGTCGCGGCAGGAGGCGCGCCCGTACACCTGCCCGCTGCTGGACCGGAAGACAGGCGCGTGCGGCGTCTATGCGCACCGGCCGCTGTCATGCCGCTCGTATGGCTTCGCCGCCACGCGCGACGGTGGCCTCTTCTGCCACTTCATCCTGGACCTGGTGGGGAAGCACGGCGACGCGGACATCGTCTGGGCCAACCAGGACGCGCTGGAGGACGCGGTGGCGCGGCTGGGCGGCCCCACGCGTCCGCTGTTCGAATGGTTCGCGGAGCTGAAGCGCCGCGAGCCGTGACAGCTCACCGGGGCTTCGAGGGGCCGGGCCGCTTCGCGAGCCGCGCCTCCAATCCGTCGAGCCACACGCGCAGGCCCATCTCGAACAGCTCATCGAAGTCCAGGTCGAATCCCGGGCGCAGGCCGTTCAGCACCTTCTCGAAGTGCGGAAAGCGCCCCGACGTCGCGACCCGGAGGAAGGTGTCCAGGTTGCGCCGCATGAACTCCTCGTCGTTCATGCCGGACTGCGCGACGGCGTCGGCCTCGGACTCGAGGTTGACCGCGATGCCCTGCACGAACGCATGGAGCAGCACGTGGACGCGCATCGCCTCCTGGGGCGGGAGCCGTGCCTCCGCCAGCGCTCGCAGGACCCAGTCCGCGAACGCGAGCGCGTTCTCCTGCGGCTGGGGCCGCGTGAGGTTCACCACCCGCGCGAGCCATGGATGGCGCTTGAAGACACGCCACTCCAGCCTCGCGGCCAGCTCCAGCTGCGCACGCCACCCTTGCGGTGGCTTCGCCGGCAGCGGCTCCTCCGCGAAGGCGACCTCCGCCATCATGAAGAGCAGCACGTCCTTGCTCGCCACGTAGCGATAGAGCGACATCACGGGCAGGCCGAGCTTCGCCGCGACCCCACGGATGGACAGCGCCGGCAGGCCCTCGTCATCCGCCACGGCGATCGCCGCGCGCACGATGCGCTCGCGCGTCAGGTCCGCCGAGCCCCGCGTGGAACCCGCACGAGGCGGACCTCCGGCGACGACCGTCCCGACGCGCGGCACGGTCTTCACCACCTCTTCTTGCGCCAGGGTCCGCAGCGCATGCGCCGCCGTCGCGAGCGCGACCTTCCACCGCCGGGCCAGCTCCCGCGTGGAGGGCAACCGGTCACCGGGCCGCAACGCACCGGTGCGCACCTGCCGCTTCACGTCGTCCACGATGCGTTGATACGGAGCCAGAGCCATGGGCCTTGTACTAGTACAGAGGGCCCCATGGGCGCAGGCCCTGCCCCAGGCGTTCCGTCTGAGCTAGCACACGGGAAGGCCTCACCCGCGGCTGCGTTGTGGAGCCGGTCCGCGTGCGTACACCGTACGCGGCATGACCCGACCCCACGTCCTCATCGCTGGAGCAGGAATCGCAGGCCCGTCCCTCGCATGGTGGCTCTCCCGGCGAGGCTGGCGAATCACCCTCGTCGAACGCGCCCCCGCGCTGCGCACCGGCGGGCAGGCCGTCGACTTCCGGGGCCCCGTGCACCGCGCCGTGCTGGAGCGCATGGGGCTGTGGGAGGCCATCCACGAACGGCGCACGCGCCTGGGCACGCAGGCCTTCGTCGATGCCTCGGGCAGGACGCTGGCGGAGGTGCCTGCGTTGATGATGAGCGGGGACGTGGAGCTCCAGCGCGGCGACCTCTGCCAGCTGCTCCACGAGCGCACCCGCGAGCAGGTGGACTACCGCTTCGGGGACAGCCCCACCGCGCTCCACGAGACGCCCGAAGGCGTGGAGGTCGAATTCGAGCAGCACGCTCCCCAGCGCTTCGACCTGGTGGTGGGCGCGGATGGCCTGCGCTCGAACGTGCGCTCGCGCGCCTTTGGCGGGGAGGCCGGCCAGCTGAAGCACCACGGCTTCCGCGTCGTGGGGTGCACGCTGCCGAACGTGCTCGGCCTGCGGCGGCAGGGCGTCATCTACAGTGAGCCCGGCCGTGGCGTGTGCGTCACCAGCGCCCGCTCCGAGGATGAGGCCCGCGCGCTGTTCGTGTTCACCGGCGCGCCGCTCGGATTCCAGGAGCGCTCCCAGGACCTGGCGCGCGAAGCGGTGTCGGCCGCCTTCGCGGGCGCGGGCTGGGAGACGGCGCGGCTCCTGGAGGCACTGCACGGGGCGGAAGACCTCTACTTCGACGCCATCAGCTCCGTGCGGATTCCGCGCTACTCACACGGGCGCGTGGTCCTGCTGGGAGACGCGGCCTGGGGCGGCACGCTGGGAGGACAGGGCACGCCCATGGCGATGGTGGGCGCGTACGTGCTCGCGGGGGAGCTGCTCGCGAATCCGGGCGCGCACGCGCGGGCCTTCGCGCGCTTCGAGGCCCGGCTCCGCCCCTACGCGACGAAGTGCCAGGAAGGCGCGAACCACGTGGGCGGATTCTTCGCGCCTCGCACGCGGGCCGGACTGTTCCTGCGCAATCACATCTACAGACTGCTCACCACGAAGCCGCTGGAGCGGGTGTTCGAAAGAATCGTCACCCACGCGGCCACCGGGTTCGTGCTGCCGGAGTATGTGGATGCCTTCACGCCCGCTGAAAACTAGAGGCCACCCGTTCCGCGGCGTAGAACCCAGCGTCCCTGGGCCACCCAGGAACAGCCAGCCATTCATCCAGCAGGGGGAAATCACATGAAGAAGACGGGAATGATGTGGGGTCTGTGCATCACCATGGGTCTGTCCACCGCCAGCTTCGCCGGCGCCAAGGACAGCTCACCGGTCTACGTGGACCCCGTGAACGGTGTCGCAATCGCGAACATGGGGGCAGCCCGCAACAGCCCGGACACCAACATGAACCTGTACTGCCATACCAACTCGTATGACTACGGGTATTGCTCGGCGACGGATGCCTCGGGGACCACCGTCTCCTGTATGACCAACAATGCCAGCATGGTCGCGGTGATCCGCTCGATGACCTCGGACGCGGCCGTGCTCTTCTACTTCGATAGCACGGGGACCTGCACGGACATCATGGTCGGCACCGGCTCCCACCACGAGCCCAAGGCGCCCTGAGCGCCGTTCGCTAGAGGCAGCCCCGCGCCATGTTTCCGCTCAGCCGCACGCTCGTCGTGCTCAACATGATCCTCTTCGGCGCGGGGCTTGCCCTGTTCGTGCAGGGCCAACGCGCCTCCGCCAGCGCCCCGGACCTCGAGGCCCGGCTGGAGCGGATGGAGGGGCGCATCAACCTGTTGCTCGCTCAGCGCCAGGGCCCCGTGGCCGTGCAGCCCGGCACGCCATCCCGGGCCCCCGAGCTGCCAGCGGACCTGGACGCCCGCATCGAGCAGGCCGTGAGCCGCGCGTTGCAGGCCCAGGCGCAGGCGTCCAAGACCGGCCCCCGGGATGAGCCGGCCCCCCAGGAGCCCCCCATCCCGGACGCGCGGAACGCCGCCGCCTGGGCCCGCGGCAACGAGGTGGTGGACCGGGCCCTCTCCGCCCGCCGGTGGGGTGAGGCCCAGGCGCGCGAGCTGTCCGCGTCCAGTTCCGCCCTCACGTTGCAGCAGCGCGAGAACCTCATGCGCCGGCTCATCGTGGCCATCAACCAGGGGCAGCTGAAGGTGGAGACGCGCGGGCCGCTGTTCGCCTTCTAGGAGCCAGCCACACGGCACCGATGGGGCCCGCGTTCAGGGATTGGCGCCCGCGGCCTGAACGGCCTCTACCCGCGTGGGCACCTTCAGCTCCCCGGAGACGATGCGGGCACGAAGCGCGTCCACGGTCTTCAGCGCCTCCGCCTTGCCCGGGAAGTCCAGCCGCACGGGGGCCAGCCCCATGCCCCCTTCCTTCAACCCGAGCGACACGTTGCCGCCCTGGAAGCGCCCCTGACGCTGGTCGCGGATGGCCTCGTAGACCACCCGGTCCACGTGCTTCACGACGGCGGACAGCACCGCCTCTGGCGCCAGGTGGGACGGGTCCGAGTCCACGCCAATCACAGACACCGCCTTGCCCGCCTCCCGCGCCTCCTTCACGGCCTGGATGGCGCCCAGGCCGTCCACGCCCGCCGCCGCGAAGACGACGTCCGTGTTCTTGAGCAGCAGGTCCTGCCCCACCTGCTTGCCCAGCGCGAAGTCCGTGAAGCTGCCGGTGTAGTTCACCAGCACCGTGGCGCTCGGGTTCGTCGCGGCCACGCCCGCGCGGAAGCCCGCCTCGTAGCGCTCCACCAGGGGAATCTTCATCCCGCCCACCATGCCCACCCGGCCCGTCTTCGTGACGAGCCCCGCCAGCGCGCCCGCGAGGAAGCAGCCCTCCTCCTCGCGGAACACCACCGTGCGCACGTTGGGCAGCGTGAGGACCCGGCCCTGCGCGTCCAGCAGCGGGCTGTCCACCAGCAGGAAGGGCAGCGACGGATTGCGCCGGGCCACCGTCTCCACGGCGTTCTCCAGCATGAAGCCCACGCCCATGGCCAGCGACACGTGCTGGTCCGCGAGCAGCTGGAGATTGGGCTCGTAGTCCTCCGCCACGCGGCTCTGGAGGACCATGGGCGTGATGCCCAGCGGGGCCAGCTCCTGCGCGGGGGCCTCCTGGTAGCCGGCCTTCTCGTACGTCTTCCCCGCGGCCCACAGCTCCAGTCCCCGCAGCGCGGAGTCGTTGAAGGAGTGGTCGCCCCGGCCTCCCAGCCCCAGCACCAGGCCGATGGTGGGCGTGGCAGGCGCGGCCGGCGCCTCCTTCTTGCACCCGGTGACGGCGGCCAGCAGACACAGGACGGCGGAGACGATTCGGCGGCGCGGGCTCATGACACATCCCTGTGTATCACGCCGCCTCCGGGCCCGGACCCCGGGCGCAGGAGAAGGCCTGGCCAATCCAGCCTTTGGCACAGGCCTCGCGCTAGGCTGCGCGCCCATGACCTACCGACGCGCTCCGGTGAAGGCCCCGCGACTCTCTGGCATGGCCCTCAAGGCCATGGTCAACACGCTGGAGCGGGGCGGCGTGGGGCCGGCGCTGGTGGAGAAGCTGATGCGGGACAGCGGCATCGAAGCGTGGCGCGAGCTGTCCGCCGACGATGCCCCTCCCATCCAGTATCCCCTTCCGCCGGGAGCACCCGCCGCTGAAACACAGACACCGGTGGAGCAGGCCGCGCGCGCCATCGCCGCGTCGCCCGTGACGCCGGAGCGGGAGACAATCGCTGCGTTCGCTCGGGCCTACCGGGAGGGGAGCACGGATCCGGTGGCCGTGACGCGCAAGGTCCATGAGGCGATTGAACGGCTGGACGGCGGCGCGGACCGGCTGGGCCTCTTCATCGCTCGCAAGCCGGAGGAGGTGCTGCGCGCGGCGGAGGCGTCCGCGGAGCGGCTGCGCGCGGGCGCACCCTTGAGCGTGCTCGACGGGGTGCCGGTGGTCATCAAGGACGAGTTGGACCTGGCGGGCTTCCCCACCACGCTGGGCACCACGTTCCGCATGGAGCCCGCGCGGACCGACTCCACCGTGGCCGCGCGGTTGAAGGCCGCGGGCGCCGTCATCCTGGGCAAGGCCAACATGCAGGAGATTGGCATCAACCCCATCGGGTTGAACCCGCACCACGGCGCCGCGCGCAACCCGTGGAACCGGGGCCACATCACCGGCGGCAGCTCCAGCGGCTCCGGGGCCGTGGTCGCGGCGGGCCTATGTCCGGTGAGCATTGGCGCGGACGGTGGCGGCTCCATCCGCATCCCCGCCGCGCTGTGCGGCGTCGTGGGCCTCAAGGCCACCTGGGGCCGCATCCCGGAGACGGGCGTGCCGCCGCTGTGCTGGAACGTGGCGCACGTGGGCCCCCTGGGCCTCACCGTGGACGACGTCGCGGCGGTGTATGCGATTGTCGCGGGCACGGACGGACACGACGTCGCCTCCCGGCAGCAGCCCCCACATCACCTGTCCAGCTATGAAGACGGCGCGTTGAAGGGCGTCCGCCTGGGCATCTGCACGCCCTATTTCGAGGACGCGGATCCGGACGTGGTGGCGCGCTGCCGCGAAGCCGTGCGCGCCCTCACCGACGCGGGCGCCACGGTGGTGGAGCTCCCCGCGCCGGACCTGAACACCCTTCTCTGGACGCACAGCTGCATCATCCTGAGCGAGATGGCGGAGGCGATGCTGCCGCAGGTGAAGGCGCGCGCGTCGGTGTTCGGGCTCGACTCGCGCACCAACCTGGCGCTGGGACGTCACTTCCGGGCCACGGACCTCATCCACGCGCTGCGGCACCGGCACCGGCTGACGCGCGAGCTGCTGGCGCTCATGGCGGACGTGGACGTCATCGTCACGCCGACGACGGCGAGCACCGCGCCCCTCATCCCCGAAGCGACGCTGCCGGCCGGCGAGTCCAACCTGCCGGTGGTGGACGCGCTCATGCGCTTCATCCGCCTGGCGAACCTCACCGGCTGCCCTGCCCTCTCCGTCCCCGCGGGCTTCGACCGCGCGGGCCTGCCCGTGGGCGTGCACCTCATGGGGCGGCCCTACGAGGAGCACCTGCTCCTGCGCCTGGGCCGCGTGGTGGAGCGCGCCACGGAGCGCCGCACGCCGGGCATCCACGTCCGCGTCCTGCCCTGAGGACCGCGCGCCTTCAGCTCGGCTCGAACCAGGTGATGCCGTAGTCCAGGCAGAGCTCCTCGCCGGGCTGGATGTCCCGCAGCGCCACGGCGGCGCCGGTGTCCGGCAGCGGCCCGTCGATGAGCTCCACGTTCGGCGTCTTCGAGTGGTTGTAGAGCGCCAGCATGCCCCACGCGTAGGCCTTCTCGCGGCCGGGCTCGGCGCCCCAGGTGAAGACGTGGTGGTGCGCCTGACAGTCGCGGTGGTCCACCGGCTTCAGGTCGCTCGCGGGGAAGCGGCTGATGGGCGCCCACTCCACGAGCGTCCCCTTCGGCAGGAACCGGCGCGCGAAGACGCCCCGTCCCTTCCCAGGAACGAGGCGCCATTCGACGTTGGGATGAAGAGGGAAGGTGCCTGCACGAACCCAAGCACGCCCCGAAGTCACGGGGAGGCGGTCGCCTCTTCCACGTTCCGGACGCGGTTGGGACGGCGCTCCGGGACGGGGGCGACGCCGCCCACCCACTCCCAGTCCATGCCGTTCCACACCTGTTCGCACCAGCGCAGGTCCGTCGCCAGCTCGCGCGCCTTGGTCCCGTGGGGGATGAGCGCCCAGCCCAGCCGGGACTGCTTGCACTCGCCGCTCTTGAACTTCAGCAGCCGGCGCTGTCCCTGGGCCTCCGCGCGCTCCGCCTCCCAGAGCGCCTGGTTGCGCAGGCCGTCTCCCTGCGCGTCCACCCCGTTCCACTCACACCAGGCCTGCACGTCCTTCAGTCGGACCAGCTTCGTTCCCCGGGAGAGTTCCGTCACGGCCGCGACAAGAAGGTCGGGGGTGATGACACGCATGCGGTGGGGCCTCCAATGCTGAGCAGCGAAGGACGCCAACCTACAGCGTAGGAAATGGCGGAGGGCCTCAGCTCCGCCATGCGTTTGTCATGGTTCTGTCATGACGCCGGTCATGACGCAGGCGGGCATGCGTCAGGGCTTCGGCGCGGGCCTGGCTGCCGGCGCGGGCGGTGTGGCGGGCTTCGTCTTCGCGTACGTGGCGATGCGGTTCGTCACCTCGCCCATCAAGTCATTGGGGATGGGGACGGAGAGGTTGTACTGGGCAATCTTCCAGCCGGACGGCTCCTTCACCAGCACGCCGCTGCCGCGCGCGGGGCCCAGGTTGGGCGTGTCCAGCGCCTCGTCGAACCAGGCGACCTGGCCGTCCTTGGAGAAGAAGACATTGCGGGACACCGACTTGAACGACCAGGCCTTGCCCTTCGTGAAGTAGGGCTTCGCCCACGCGCGGAACTGGTCCACCGTCCAGCGCTCCTCACCGTCGGTGCCCATGAAGACCGCGTCCGGCGTGAAGAAGGAGAAGTAGCGCGGCTCGTTGGCCACCGCCGCCGCGCGGTGCCAGTCATCCAACACCGTGGCCACCGCCACCTTCGGGTCGGCCGGAGCAGCGGCCGGCGCGGCGACGGGGTTGGCGCCGAGCGCCAGCAACAACCAGGAGACGGATGCCATCGGGTTCACCTCGACGAAAGGGGGGTTCGCGGTATGAAGCGGCACAGCGTGCCCCAGGTCAAGGCACGCGACGCAAAGGTGGTGGTGGCGTGGTGCTCGAAAGTTTCCAGGTGGGCACGGGCGACGTGCCCACGGTGATGCTGCACGGCTTCCTCGGGACGGGCCGCAACCTGCGCTCGCTGGCCGTCGCGTGGAGCAAGGCGGATCCGCGCCGCCGCATCCTCCTGCCCGACCTCACCGGCCATGGCACCTCCCCTGCCCTGCCCCAGGCGCCGGACCTGACCACGCTCGCGCGCGACGTGGTGGACACGCTGGATGCGCAGGGCTTCACCGGCGCCGTGGACTGGGTGGGCCACTCGCTGGGCGGCCGCGTGTCGCTCGCCGCCAGCCTGGAGGCCTCCGACCGGGTGGCCAGCGTGGCGCTGCTCGACATCGCGCCCGGGCCCGTGCCGCTGGACCTGTCGGAGAGCGGCTACGTGCTGGACATCCTGCTGAAGGCGCCGCCGCGCGCGGACAGCCGCAAGGAGCTGCGCGCGAACCTCACCGGCAACGGCCTGTCGGAGTCGCTGTCGGACTGGCTCTTGATGAACCTCACGCCGGACGGTGACGGCGTGCGCTGGAGGTTCGACCGGGACGCGCTCCAGCGCCTCCACCGGCGCGTCAACGGCGAGGACCTGTGGCCCGCAGTGGAGCGCCCGGTGCATCCGCCCCTGCGCTGCATCCGGGGCGGGCGCAGCCGGTACGTGTCGGAAGAAAGCGCCCGGCGCCTGGAGGAGGGCGGCTGCCCCGTGGCCCTCATCCCGGACGCCGGCCACTTCGTGCACGTGGACGGTCCCCAGGCCGTGCTCGCGTGGCTGATGGCTCCCTGATGGATGCGAACACCGTCCTGCTCGTCTTCATCGCCGTGGGGCTGGACGGCCTGGCGGGGCTCGCGGGCGGGGTGCTGTCCGAGCGCTGGCTGCAGCGGCGCCTGCCCGCGCTGGTGGCCTTCGCCGCCGGCACGCTGTTGAGCGCGGTGTTCCTGGAGGTGCTGCCGGAGGCGGTGGAGGCGCGGGGTGAGGCCGCCTTCGCGTGGGCCTTCGCGAGTTTCGTCGCGCTGGCGCTGATGGAGTGGGCCCTGGGCCACCACCACCATGACGCGGAGTGCGCCGCCGGACACGCGCACGGCCATCATCACCCGCACCCGGGCTCGCCCACGCTGCCGAGCGCGCTGCTCGCGTCGGATGCGCTGCACAACGTGGGCGACGGCGCGGCGGTCGCGGCGGCGTTCCTGGTTTCGCCGCAGGCGGGCTTCGCCACCGCGTTCGCCGTCATCGTCCACGAGCTGCCGCAGGAGGTGGGCGACTACGCGCTGCTGCGCGCCGCGGGCTGGACCCGTGCGAGGTCGCTGGTGGCGCTGGGCGTGGTGCAGCTCACCGCCGCGTTGGGCGCGGCGGGCGTGCTGCTGGGCACGCGGTACCTGCCCTCGCTCCAGGGCACGGTGCTGGCCATCGCCGGAGGCTCGTTCCTCTACATCGGCGCGGTGGACCTGCTGCCGGAGCTGCGCCGGGGCCCGGACTCACGCCAGCGCGTGGTGGGCTTCCTGTGTGGGTTGCTGCTCATTGGCGGACTGCACTTCGCGGAGCGGTTCGCGGGAGGCCACGGATGAAGGTCATGCAAGGGAAGACGGTGATTGTCACCGGTGCCTCGGCGGGCATCGGCGAGGCGCTGGCGGTGGCCCTGGCCGGCCGGGGCGCGAACGTGGCGCTGGCGGCGCGGGATGCGCAGGCGCTGGAGCGCGTGAAGGCGAAGTGCGAGGCCGCGGGCGGCCAGGCGCTGGCGGTGCCCACCGACGTGGGCGACCCGGAGGCGTGCCGCGAATTGGTGGAGCGCACGGTGGAGGCGTTCGGCGGCGTGGACGTGCTCGTCAACAACGCGGGCATCACCATGCACTCGCGCTTCGAGGACGTGAAGGACCTGGGCCTCTATGAGCGCCTGATGCGCATCAACTACCTGGGCGCGGTGCACTGCACCTTCCACGCGCTGCCGTACATCAAGGCGCGCAAGGGACTGCTCGTCGCGGTGTCGTCGCTGACGGGCAAGACGGGCGTGCCCATGCGCACCGGCTACGCCGGCAGCAAGCACGCCATGCAGGGCTTCTTCGATTCGCTGCGCATCGAACTGTTGGGCACCGGCACGGACGTGCTCGTGGTGTCCCCGGGCTTCGTGGCCACGGACATCCGTGCGCACGCGCTGGGCCCGGAGGGCCGGCCCCTGGGACAGAGCCCCCGCGACGAGGCGGGCCCCACCATGGACGTGGACACCTGCGTCGCCCTCATCCTGCGCGCCATGGAGCGCCGCGACCGCGAGCTGGTGATGACGCTCACCGGCCGCGTGGGCCAGGTGCTCAAGCTGGTGGCGCCCGCGCTGGTGGACAGGCTGGCGGCGCGCGCCATCCGCGGCAAGAAGGCGTGAGGGCTACTTCTCCAGCCGCGACACCATGCCCCACAGGCCGTCGAAGGTGGCGTTGCCCACCTGGTGCAGGCCGAAGCCCCAGAGGAAGGCGGTCATCCACGCGCCGGAGCCGCCCCACGTGGGCGCGAAGACGTCCAACACCTGGAGCCCCAGCAGCACCGCGATGACGGACATCATCCCCAGCACCGCCAGCTCCACCTTCCACAGGTCGCGCGAGCGCGGCAGGGGAATCCAATCCAGGTTCACCAGCACGTCGGTGCTCGCCTTCGTGGACGTGGGCGGCAGGGGCGACAGGTTCCCGCTGGCGGGCCCGCCGGGCAGGGTCGGTGGCGGAGACTGCGGCGCCGGCAGCGAGAACGGATCCACCGTCACGGCGGTGGGCAGGGACTCCAGGGCCGCCCGGCCGCCCATGGCCACCGGAGGCGGCGGGAGCGTCACGTGGCGCGCGAAGTCCTCGCGGGCGGCGCGGTACTCCGGCGCGGCCAGGTTGGACTCGCCCTGGTCCAGGTGCGCGCGCGCCGCCGCGAGCCGCTCGTCCACCTCCGTGCGCCAGGCATCCTGGGCGTTGATTCCCCCGCCGGCCTGCGCCTGGAGCTGCGTCATCGCCTCCTCCAGGTTGTCCACCAGCTCGCGCAGGTACAGCGTGTACGCGGACTGGTAGTAGAGGAACGCCTCGTCCACGCTGGCGTGCATGCGGGAGCGCGCGCGGGCCAGCTGCTCGCCCACGCGCAGGCGCAGCGCCGCCCACTCCTCCTGCGTGAAGCCGCCGGGCAATTCCTTCGAGGTGAGGGCGTCCTCCAGGTCCGCCAGGAGGATTTCGAGGAACGCCTCGCGCGCGGTCTCCACCAGCCGGCGCGACGCCTCCAGGTCCGGCCCCGGCAGCTGCTGACGCGCGCGCAGCACGTACAGGGGCAGCTCGCCCTGGAGCCGGCGGCTCACGGGGTCATCCCCGCGCTGGGAGGACAGCGTGCGCGACTGCTGCTCCAGCTCCGACAGCCGTGACTCCAGCACCGCGCGGGCCACCGCCTCCAGGTCGAGCGTGCGCAGCATCTGCGCCTGTTCGCTGAAGTCCGCGGACGTGGCCTGATCATTCTGCAGCAGAGACTCCACCGCCTTGAGCTTGCGCTCCGCGTCCAGCAGCGCCACGCCCTTGAGTCCCTCCAGCTGCCGCAGGAGGACGGACCAGAGGGAGAACAGCTGGAGGCGCGCCTCGAAGAGGGCGAGCACGGAGTCCTGCACGACGAGCCCGCTCAAGGGTCGCTGGATGTCCGCGAGGAGCGCGTCCACCTGGCGGCGCAGCGACGCGGCCACGGTGGCCTCGCGCTCCAGCGGACGGGCGGGCACCAGCGATTGCAGCTTCTGGCGCGCGGCCTCCGCGCGGCTGCGCAGGTTCACGCGCGGGCGCACGCGCTGCACGTAGAAGCGCACCGCCGCGGACGTCGCCACGCCCAGGAAGATGAGGAACGCGCCGAACATCGCGGGCGTCTTCACCCAGACGGTGAAGGCCTGCTCCACCGCCGCGCCCTCCGGCACCAAGAGCCGCACCGTGCCGGTGTACTCGCCGGACTCCGGCAGGTCGTCCACGTCCAGGCTCAACAGGCCGGTGCCTTGGGCGGGCAGCTGGAAGACGCCCTCCTTGCCGGGGCCCTGAGGCTGGCCGTCCGGTCCGCGGAAGGACCACTTCGCGTCCTGCGCCTGCACGGGCGCCGCGCCGTCTCCCGCGCCGCCCGCCTTGCGGTCCAGCAGCACCACCGCCGCGGGCCCCACCGCGCCGCCCACGCCCGACGTCTCCCGGAAGGTCAGCCGCACCGTGGCCTTTCCGGAGAACGGGCCCAGCGTCCAGCCGCGCGCGGGGGCCACCGGATAGAACTGCACCGTGGGCGCCACCGCCATGCGCTGCACGACGAGCGGCGTGGTCTCCCGCACGCCGTCCGCCAGCAGCACCACGCGGCCGTGGAAGTCACCGGCCGAGGGCAGGTCCGCGGACAGCGTCACCGTCACCGGCTGCCGCGCGGAGATGGGCACCTCCACCGCGCCCTCCGCCGTGCCCACGCGCACGGACACCGGCACCTGCGAGCCGTCCGCCGCGAGCAGCGGATCCACCAGCACCGTCACCCGCGGGGTCTCCGCGCCCGCGTCCGGAGCGGTGTCCGAGGGCAACAGGTCCACGCGCAGCACCGTCTCCAGGTGGGCGGTGGACGTGCGCAGGCGCACCTCGTTGCTGGGGGACAGGCCCGCGACGCTGAAGCGCGGCGCCGCGCCCACGAGCGCGGGCAGCAGGCACAGCAACGTCACGGCGGTGGAGCGCGGGACCTTCGCGGCGATGGAGCTTCGAGCGGGAAGGCTCATGCGCGGGGACGATAGCAGTCCCCTCCCCCGGGCCCAGGAAACGTGCCCGGCGGCCCTACTCCCAGCCCAGGCGGCGCAGCACGCTTCCGGACAGGCTGGAGCGGATGGTGTCCAGCGGGATGCCCTCGTCGTCCTCGGCGGATTCGTGGCCGGGGCGCGGATCTCCGCTGTGGTGCAGCGCGACCAGCTCCAGGTCCGGCGTGAAGCACGGCGACCCGGAGGAACCCGGGTGCGTGTTGGTGCAGTACGTGACGCGCGTGTGGGAGCGGTTGGCCCCCTGGAACGTGTCCAGCGCCACCTGCATGGGCCGGCCCTTGGGGTGCTGCACCACGAGCGCCAGCGAGCCCGGAGCGAACGCCGTGGGCGACGACGGCGCCAGCGGGATGAAGCCGCGCGGCCGGTGGTCCCCCAGCCGGTCGTCACCGGGGGCGTCCTGAATCTGCAGGAAGGCGTAGTCCAGTTCGTCGCGCGTGGCCTCGCGCGGGCGCGGGTGCATCAGGTCCGCGGGGCTGTGCGGACTCTGCGCCAGGCACGCCGTCACCGCGAACACCCGGCCCGGGTGCACCGCGATGCGGTCCGGCAGCACCTTCAGGTCGAAGCGCACGCGCAGCGCCTCCAGCAGCCGGTGCTCGATGACGTGCGAGTTCGTCAGCACCACGTCCGGCGCCACCAGGAAGCCCGTGCCCAGCGCGCGGCCGCCTTCCAGCTCCACGCGGCACACGCGCCGGGACAGCGTGGTCAGCCGGTCGCGCCAGGCCTCCGGCGTCAGCGCCAGCCTGGACTGTTGGACGATGCGCGCCAGGGCGGGGCCGGACACGCTGCGCTGCACGGAGGACAGGTAGCTCTGCAGGAAGCGGCGGATGCGCGGATGGCCCGGCGCCGCCGCGTGCGCGCCGCGCACCAGCACGTCCGTCCAGCCCTCCGCCTCCGCGGTGCGCACGAGCGCCCGCGCCCGCGCCGCCCCCTCCCGTTCGACGGGGGGCACCAGGCTGCGGCCGCATTTCACCTCGACCATCCGGTGGAGCTCCTCCACCGAGGTGAACGCGCCCAGGAGGGCGTGGGTCAGTTCCTCCTGTTCGGAGCCTTCAAGCTCCATCCGATTCCTCGCTGCCGCGCGCAAATGCATCTCCGCCGTGCACCCTGAAGTGTACGCACGCGGGCAGCGATTGCACCGGGCGGGGGGCACCCGGAGGAACGGGCCCCTGCCGCGCATCCGGCGAGCATTCCACCCGCCCCCGAGGCCGGACGGAAGGGACCAGCACCGGCGCCGTGAGTGGGGAATGACCCCACGGCGCCAGCGGGCGTCAGCGCACCGCCCAGGTGGAGGGAGGCAGTGACGCGGTGATGTCCGGGCGGCCGGGCACGTCCAGCCGCGCCGCGCCCGCCTGCAACGTCCCGCCGAGCGTGGGCAGCACGCGGAACTCCACCAGCACCGGCGCGCCCTGCTCCCGGGGAGCCAGGTCCAGGGACAACGCGCCATCCTGCACGTCCCAGGACGTCACCTGTCCGGACGCCACGAGCGCGGCCAGGCTCGCGGGGTCCACCTGCACGCCCGCGGGCAGGTCCTGCTGGAAGCGCAGCGGCAGCGACGCGGGCGCTCCCACCTGGACGCGCACGTTCGTCAGCTGTCCCACGCGCGCCTCCTTGGGCCCCGTCACGGCCAGCTGCAGGCCGCCCTTCGTCTCGGCCTTCCACGGCACCGCCGCGGACAGCGCCAGGGAGAAGCCCAGCCCCGGCACCGCGGGCTCCGCGCGCACCGTCCACGCGTGCGTGCCCGCCGAGCCCGGCGCGGCGGCCTCCAGGGCCAGCACCTCGCGCAGCGCCTTCGTGTCGTAGGTGCCCTCCGTGACGACCTGCCCGTCGCGCGCCACCGTCACGCGCACCCGGGCAGGCAGCGGATCCTTGAAGAGGGCCAGCGCCGCGCGCAGCCCCACGCGGTTGGCCTGCCCATCCCCCCAGCCCAGGCCCGGCGTGTAGTGCGCGAGCAGCCAGGCGCCCAGGTCCGGAAGCGGCGCCTTCGCATCACCCCGCAGGGCGAGCACCGCCATCGCCGTGGCCTCCGCCTCCGAGGGCACCTGCCCGTCCGCGCGCACCGTGTCCGGCTCCACCGGCAGCCACGCGGTGCCGTCCGGATGGGACTTCAGCGCCTCACGCACGCGGGTGCGCAGGGCGTCCGCCACGCTGCCCTCCGCGGTGCCCTCCGCCAGCAGCACCGCCGCCGTGTAGCCGTCCTTCACCTGCGGCAGGTAGCGCTCGACGACGCCCGACGCGCGCACGGTGAAGGCCGCCGCGCGCTGCTTGCCCTCGGGGGTGCCCTGCGCCGCGCGCACCACGCGGGCGCAGTCCGCCGTCGCCACCAGCAGGCGCTGGAGCGGCCAGCCGTCGCCGCCCTGGCAGGTGCCGTCCGGCCGCTGCGCCTGGGCCACCTGCGCCACCAGCCGCTCGCCCAGCCTCGCGAGCACCGGGTTGTCCGGGTGGGCCAGCGCGCCCTCCGCCAGCCGCGTCGCCACGTCCACCGACGGCGCCCGCGCCGCGCGCAGCACCCGCTGCGTCGCCACCAGCGACAGCGCCTTCAGCGCCGCGGGGTCCGCCGTCTCGCCCAGCGCCTTCAGCAGCTCCGGCGCCTGGCCCGCGAGCAGCAGCGCGTACGCGTCCCCGGCCACGTCCACCGGCCGGCGCTCCACCGTCGCCAGCTCCGCGCGCACCACGCCCAGCGCGCCCGGGTACACCTGCAGGCGCACCCGCTCGCTGCCGGCCTGCGCGTCCTGGGGGCCCGTCAGGGACAGCGTGCGCGGCGCCGCCAGCGAACCGCCGTGCGTCTGGACCACGGGCTGCCCGGTGGCCCACACGTCGAAGTCGCGCACCACCGCGTCCGTGTCGCCCAGCGACGCGCGCAGCGTCACCGGCCCCGCGCCGCCGGCCTTCACCGTCACCAGCTCCACCACGCTGCCGCGCGCGGGCACCCGCACCGTGCGCGCGCCGGCGTCCACCTGCGCGCCCTTCACGTCCACCTTGAGCGCGGCCTCCACGGCCTTGTCCGTGGTGTTCACCACCTGCACCGGCAGGCGCACCGTGTCGCCCGCGCGCAGGAAGGGCGGCAGCACCGGGTCCACATACGTGGGCAGCGTGCCCGCGAAGGACGTCACCGCCCCGGCCTGAGCACCGGAGCGCGAGTGCGCCAGCGCCAGCACCCGCCACTGCGTCAGCCGGTCCGGCACGCGCACCGGCACCGTCGCGGAGCCGTTCGCGTCCGTCACCACCAGGGGCTCGAAGAGGAACGTCTCCGGGAACCACGCGCGGGTGGGCGCGTCCGCGCCGCCACCCTTGTCCTTGGCGACGCTCGCCTCCTCATCCATCTCCGGCTCCGGGGGCGCCGCCATCTCCATCACGGGCGCGGCCGCGGCCACCGGGGGAGCCTCGGCCCGTCCGCCGCCGCCCTCGTCGTCGTACGCGTTCGCCGAGCCGAAGCTCGCCATCGCCTTGAGCTGCCTGGTGCGTGACCCGGAGCCGTCGGAGGCCTCCCCCGGAGCGCTCCCCGCGAGCGCGGCGGCGGAGCTTCCAAAGGACTTGCGCATCAGGTCCCCCGCCACCAGCCAGAGCGGTATCCCGCCCAGCACGAACCCCACCCCGAGGCCCACGACCCCGGACATCCACGAGCGCTGCTTCATGGCGCCTCCCGGGCGACCCACGCGTTCCAGTTCACGACGTCCTCCGGCAGCCGCGTGCCGTTCACCACCACCGCGCGCGGATCCGTCAGGGCCAGCAGGTCCGCCGGCAACCGCGACAGCCGCAGCTTGCGGCCGAACGCATCCGTCACCTTCTGCCCGCGCTGCTCGCACGCGGCCAGCGACTCCGACCACAGCCGCGCAAGGCCCTCGGGGTTCAACGTCTCACCCTCGGGCGCGGTCTCCTCCCACTTGCGCGTGCGCGCGTGCAGCTCCGTCAGCACCGCGTAGAAGGGCTCCGTCAGCTCCGCGTCCGGGGAGAAGGGGCTCATCACGCTCGCCGTGAGCGGCGTCTCCACATCCTCCAGCGCGGGCACGTCCGTCACGCGCAGCAGCGCCGCCGCGGCCGCGTTCGCGCCCCGGATGCGCCCCATGGCCAGCGCCTGTCCGTCCAGCACGCCGAAGGCCGGCGTGGCCACCGAGGGTGCGGGCCTCAAGCCGTCCAGCGCGTCCGCGCCCGGCAGCGGCGCCAGCTGGGACAGCGTCTCGTCCACGCCGAAGAGGCCCACCGCCGCCTCGCCGTCCTTGCCGTCCACGCGCGTGCGGAGCTGCAGGTGCGCCATCTCTCCGGGCGCGTACGCGGGCTTGTCCGGCGACACCTCCACCGACAGCGACGCGCGAGGCGCCACGTAGACGCGGGCGGTCGCATCCACGCCCTCCACCTGCGCCCAGCCCTCGAAGTCCTTGGGCAGCGTGAAGCGCGCGGCGCGCGTGGCCGGGTCCAGCTTCTCCTTGAGCCGCGTCGCTCCCGCCACCAGCTCCAGCGTCTTGGGCAGCTCGCCCGTGAAGCCGGGGCCGCGCAGCAGCTCCACCTTCACGGACTCGCCCGCCTTCGCCAGCACCGGCGTCGCGCGCAGGCGCAGCGGCGGCAGTTGCGCGGGGCGCAGCACGAACTTCGTCTCGCCCATGTCGCGGCCATCCCACTTCGCCTGGACCTTCAGCTCGTAGCCCAGGAACGTGGTGGCCTGGGGCGGACGGGGGATGCCGTTGCCTCCGTACGTGGGCTGCGCGGTGAAGCGCACCACGCCCATGGCCTCCGAAGGCCGCCGTCCCGCCTGGAGGTCCGCCTGCGTCTGGGCCGGAATGCGAACGCGCGACAGGCGCTCCTTCACGCACGAGAGCGCCGCCGCGGCACCAGGGGGCGTGGCCTCGCCCGAGGGCTCCGACACCCAGGTCAGCGCCAGCTCCGGCCGGTCCGGCCAGCGCCGCCACGTCATCGCGCCGGGCACGGTCACGGCGCGGTCCAGCGTGGGAGGCAGGCAGGAGCGCGCATCCAGCGCGGCGACCGTCAGTCCGTCGCTCACGCCCCGCTCATCTCCGAAGGCGACCTGCGTGTTCAAACGGAGGGAAGGCAGGCCCGGATCCTGGACCTGGAAGCGCAGCTGGAGCATCCGCTCCGCGCCCGCCGGCAGTCCCTTCGCGCGCAGCGCCGACGCCACGCACGCCTCCAGCCCCACCTCCGCGCCGGCCACGTCCAGCACCTGTCCGGCCGGGCCCACCCGCATCACGAAGTCCGCCATGGCGGAGCCGGAGGATGGACTCACGAAGCGCGCGCAGGGATGCAGCGCGGGCAACAGCCGCTCCAGCGCGAGCTGATCCTCCAGCGACGTCTGTCCTCCCTGAGCGCCCAGCAGGTCGCGGGACGACACGAGCGAAACGGACGGAGGACGCGGCTGCACGCGCACCGGCAGGGGCGGCACCACGACGTTCACCGCGGGGCCCGGGTCCAGCTGGAAGGCGGCCACGCCGTCCTCGTCCGCCACCGCGCTCACGCCCTTGTCGCGAGGGTCCCACGCGCGCGTCACCGTCACCTCCGCGCCCGGCAGCACCTGGCCCGACGCGGTGGTGGCGCGCACGTAGACGCGGTTGCTGAAGCCCGCAACCAGACCGTCCTCCAGCTCCGTCACCGAGGTGACGGCCAGCGCGTCCTCGGACAACAGCAGCGACACGCCACCGCGCACCGGCTCACCGGTGGGGTCCTTCGCCTCCACGCTCGCGCTCAGCGTGGCCTGGCCGCGCAGGTCCTGCGGCACGCGCGGCAACGTCACGCGGAAGCGGCCGGAGGCATCCGTACGCGCCTTCGCCGGCAGCCCGCCCTGGAGCCACTCCGTCGGCGGAGGCCAGGCACCCGCGTGGCTCCACGCCAGCGTCACGTCCGTGTCCGCCACCGGAGCGCCGGACGCGTAGGACACCTGCCCCGTCACCTCCGGCGTGTCATTGGCGCGCCAGAAGGGCCGGGGGCTTGTCGCCTCCAGCCGCAGGCGCGGCAGCGTGAAGGGCTCCACCGTGAAGCTCGCATCGCCCGAGGCGCCGCCGCTCGTCCACGTCACCGTCCACGTGCCCGTGGACGCGCCCCGGTCCAGCGGGAACTCTCCGGCCACCACGCCCCAGTTGCCCGCGGGCGCGCGCTCCTCCAGCACCACCTCGCCGGAGGGGTCCGTCACCTTCCACGTCCCCGGCCGCCCCTCCAGCGGCGACAGGTCCTTCGCGCGCAGCGCCACCGCGCGGAAGCGCACCCGGTGCCCGGGCTCATACAGGGGCCGGTCCGTCAGCACGCGCACCCGAGCGGGCGCGTACAGGGGCAGCGGCGCATCCACCGTGCCGGCGCCCAGCGGCGTGGTGAGGCGCGCGCGCAGCTGGTAGTCGCCGTCCGGGACCTGCGGCAGCGTCACCGGCGCGGACAGGGGGCCCGCGTCCTCGCGCTCCCAGCGGCCGTTGGCGTCCAGCGGCAGCGGCGTCTCCTTGCCGGAGGCGTCCACCAGGAACAGCGCCGCCGAGCCCCGGACCACAGGAGCCTTGAACACGTTCACCTTCGCGTCCACGCCGTGCGCCTCCGCCCAGACCCGCACCCGGGAGGAGCCCCCACGCGCGAGGCCATCGGCGTACAGGCCCACCGTCTGGCGGAACTCGCCGTCCGGACACCAGGGCACCTCCACGCCCTGGAACGCCCAGGCGGACCAACACCGCCCGGAAGCCACGAAGGCCAGGCCTCCCCCCAGAAGCAACAGCCCGAGCCCTCCGGCCACCCATCTCCGGCGCTGGATGCCACCTGTCATGCGATTTCTCCCCGTCTTTCCACTGTACGCCGGAAAGCGTGGAGCCGGTCCCCACCCTCCCCCCGTTGACGTATCCGTGGGGTGGCTGGGCTAGGGTGACGCGCCATGGTCGTTCAGAAGAACCGCTCTCCGCAGGATGCCCTGCCTCCCCGGCTCGACGCGCTGCTCGAAGCCCTGATGGACCGCGACTTCGCGGCGCGGCTGCGCAAGGTCTACCAGGCGGCCGCCGTCGCCATCGACCGGCTGGGACACCTGAGCATCGTGAAGTACGAGCCCACCACCGCCGAGCCCGACGACGCCGCGGACCTGTCCCTCTGGGAGACGATGGCGCCCGCGATTGGCGAGACGCTGATGGACGTGAACAAGCTGGTGGCCGCCATCCGGGACGCCTTCCCGCCGCCCGCGCGCCCCGCCGCGTCCAGGGACGGAGGCTGGGCCCCGCCGCCCGCGAGCTCCGACGAGCGCCTGTCGCAGGAAGCAGAGGCCGTGCTGCACGCCAGCGCGGAGCGCCTGTCCAAGCGCGTGCAGGAACTGGGCGTGCAGATGCGAAGGCCGGAGGTGGTGAGCGACCGCTGGACGCTGATGTCGGAGCTGGCCGCGTCGCGCGCGGACTTCCGCAACCGCATCGGAGACCTCGTGTACCTCACCGCCGCGGCCTTCGCGGACGTGCGCCGCGAGGACGTGGTGCCCGGCTACGCGAACCAGGTGGGCGCGCGCGTGGCGCTGCGGGGCGCGGCGGCGGACCTGCGCCGCTCATTGCAGGGCCGGCTGGAGCGCGCCGCGAAGGCCACGGACGCCCAGCGCCCCGCGCTGGCTCGTCAGGCCGATGAGAGCCTGGCCGCATTCGTGTCCCTGCCCGCGTCGCTCGCGCTGAAGACGCCCACCAAGCGGGAGATCATCGCGGCGCGCGGCCGGCTGCGCGAAGCGGGCACGCAGCCCGCGCTGGGGCCGGAGGTGCTGCCCGGACTGGTGGAGCCCTTCCTCGCCATGCTGGACGAGGCGATGGAGGAGCTGACCCGCACGTGGCTCACCGTGCACGACCGCGCGGTGTGGGCCGCCAGCGGCGTGCGGCTGGAGCAGGTGGAGATGCACCTGGAGCTGGGCTCTCCGGGCGCGGCGCGCGTGCTGGAGGAGGCGGTGGCGGCGGCGGGCGCGCTGACGGGCCGCTCCGCGCCCTTCGACGTGTTCCTGCGCAAGGGCCGGCAGGAGGCCTCGGAGGGACTCAACGAGGCCGGTGCGCGCGACCTGCTCGCCCGCTTCCGCGAGCGGCTGGCCAGCCTGCCGTTCAGCTAGACAGCCGCACGCTTCGACGGGGCCCGGGGCTTCACTTCGTGGGCGAAGCCGGCGTGGGCGCGGGCAGCACGGGCACTTCCTTCTTCGGAGGCAGCACGCGCAGCTCCTCGAAGCGCGCCGCCAGCGTCTGCTCCGTCAGCTCCTCCTGCCACTGCTTGGGGTTGGTGTTCCACCCGAAGTCCGCCGGCACCTTGCCGCCGCCCTGGCTGGAGTAACCAATCATCTCCGGGAACTGCGCGGACCAGCGGCCGCCCGGATCCGGCTCCTTGGTGACGTGCTGCCGGTTGGGAAGGATGAAGGGCCTGGTCTTGGGAGCATCACTCATACAGCCAAGCCTCTCCGAAAGAGACCTCGTTGTGTAGCTCCAAGCGAGGCTCCTGCCGCCTTCGCGCATGGTTCTTGGGGGGCAGCACGCTGGGCCCCAGCTCGAACACCGCCGCGAAGTAGCGCGCCTGCGACTCGCTGCCGTAGCGGTAGCGCCGCACACCCCCCGCGTGCGCCACCTCCACCCGCCAACCCTTCCGGTCGCACATGACCTTCACTGTGTTCCCTGCACCCATCCCGCCTCCCCCTCACGCCGTTGTCCGAGGGGGTACGCCATGAAATCTCCGTGCCAGCGCCCGCCAGCCTGCCCAACGGGTTGCGGTGTCGCCGGGTGAGCAGTCGTCCGGGGACCGGTAACGTTTGCAGGGCGCCCTGGAGGGCCGCCTTCTGTCCCCGAAAGGTGGGGCGAGGCGCCACACCGGGTCCTCGCGGGGCCATGCCGGTCTGCTTGTGTCGGGCGGATCCTGCGTTAACTCAATGGCATGACCCACTTCGAGACCCAAAGCGGAGAGCGGTTCGCGGACTTCGACCTTCCCGAGGGCTGCATGATGTGTGGCGGCGCGGTCTCCATCCGGGCCACGCCCGCCGGTGCCCACGGCTACTGCCCGCACTGCCACGTCCTCTCGCGCCCGCAGATGCGCGTGAAGCCCAACGGCGTCGAGCTCTCCTTCGAGACCACGGCGCTCGCCTGAAGAAGCGAGCGTCACCCCACCTTCAGTGCACCCAAGACAGGAGCATGGGCGCGCTGAAGAACGACAGCGGAATCCCCACACCCACCATCAGCACCGCCAGCTCCGGATCCAGCTCGTGCTCGGCGGCGAGGATGGCCGCCGTCACCATGGGCGCCATGGCGATCTGCAGCACCGTGGCCTGCTTCACCACCAGCGCCAGCCCGGGCACGAACATCAGCAGGCCCAGCACCACCAGCGGCGCGAGCAACAGCTTGTAGGACAGCCCCAGCGCGAGCGCCGGCGCGCGGGGCAACAGCCCCTTCAGCCGCAGCTGGAAGCCCACGATGAACAGCGCCAGCGGCGTGAGCAGGTCGCCCAGGCGCTGGAGCACGGACTCCAGCCAGTCCGGGAAGGCGAAGGGGCGCAAGAGCAGCGCCAACACCAGCGCCTGGAACGGGACGAACATCACCACCTTGCGCACGAGCGTGCGCACGGACAGCTCCGTCCGGGCCCGAGCCCGGGCCGCCGTCAGCGTGGCCAGCGTCGCCATCACCAGGAACGAGCCCAGCTGATCCGCCACCACCGCCACCGGCACGCCGGAGGGCCCCAGGAGCGCGGAGGCCATGGGCAGGCCCACGAAGGCCGTGTTGCCCAGCCCCGCGGTGAGGATGAGCGCCGCCACGGACTCGCGCGTCAGCCCCAGCCGGGGCCCGAGCAGGCGCATGAAGAGCACCGCACCCGCGAAGAGCAGCCACGGCGCCGCGGCGGCCACCACCAGCCCGGGCGCGAACTCCAGCCGGTGCATGGCGCGCAGCACCAGCGCGGGCAGGGACACGTTGAGCAGGAAGGCGTTGAACGCGGGCACCGTCCCCTCCGGGAACCGGCCGCTCCGCCGAGCCAGCACACCCAAGACGAGGCACACCCCCAGAAGTCCGATGACCTGCCCCATGCCCGCCTTGCGTCCCGCCTTCCTTAGGTGTGGATTGGCGCGGCAACCTGGAGGAGCCCGCCAGCGATGTCCAGCGCCATGACGGCGCGCACCGGGAAGTCCGGGTTTCAAGCGCGGCTGGAATGCATGAGGCCCCAACCGCCTGCTCGGGCCCGGGCGCGCATGGAAACGCGCGGGGCGTGAGCGCATGCTGTCGGGGGCCCGCGGTCAGTCCCACCACCCCACGTCCGTCGGGCATCCGCCATGAATCCCGTTGCCACGGTGTTGAGAGCGCTGGGCGGGGGTGGCCTGCCACGGACGTACTGGGTCCTGTGGGTGGGCACCTTCGTGAACCGGCTGGGCTCGTTCGTCGCGCCGTTCCTGGCGCTCTACCTCACGCGCGAGCGCGGCTTCAGCGTGGAGCAGACGGGCTTCATCGTGTCGCTCAACGGCCTGGGCGCGGTGCTGGCGGCGCCCCTGGGC
>NZ_RAWL01000590.1:0-4259 GCF_003668885.1 Corallococcus sp. AB049A
ACCCCCACCCGCATCCTCGTGGCCGACGACCAGCCGGACGTGCTGGAGGCGTTGCGGCTGTTGCTCAAGCGCGACGGCTACACGGTGGTGAGCGCGCAGTCCCCCGCGGGCGTGAAGGCCACGCTGGACGCGGAGGACGTGGACCTGGTGTTGATGGACCTGAACTACGCGCGCGACACGACCTCCGGGCGCGAGGGCCTGGACCTGCTGGGCGAGCTGCGCGCGAGGGACGCGTTGCTGCCCGTGGTGGTGATGACGGCGTGGGGCAGCGTGGAGGGCGCGGTGGAGGCCATGCGCCTGGGCGCGCGCGACTACGTGCAGAAGCCCTGGGACAACACGCGCCTGCTGGCCACGCTGCGCACGCAGCTGGAGCTGGCTCGCGCGTTGCGGCGCGGCCGGCGGCTGGAGGAGGAGAACCAGCACCTGCGCCGTGAGCAGGGCGGGCGCTCGCCGCTGGTGGGTGAGTCGCGGGCGATGCTGCCGGTGCGCAGGCTCATCGAGCGGGTGGCGCCGTCGTCCGCGCCGGTGCTGGTGACGGGGGAGCACGGCACGGGCAAGGAGGTGGTGGCCCGGCTCATCCACGCGGCGAGCACGAGAGCGGACCGGCCCTTCGTCGCGGTGAACTCCGGCGGCCTGTCCGAGGGCGTCTTCGAGAGCGAGCTCTTCGGTCACGTGAAGGGGGCGTTCACGGACGCGAAGGCGGACCGCATCGGCTGCTTCGAGCTGGCGGACGGCGGCACGCTCTTCCTGGATGAGATTGGGAACATGCCGCTCACGCAGCAGGCGAAGTTGCTGCGGGTGCTCCAGACCGGGGAGCTGCACCCGGTGGGCTCGTCGAGGACGCGGCGCGTGGACGTGCGAGTGGTGAGCGCGACGAACGTGGACCTGGGCCGGGCGGCGGCGGAGGGCCGCTTCCGCGAGGACCTGCTCTACCGGCTCAACACGGTGGAGGTGCAGCTGCCGCCGCTGAGGGAGCGGCGCGAGGACATCCCGCTGCTCGCGGCGCACTTCCTGGCCGCGCAGGGCCAGCGCTACGGCCGACCCGGCATCCACCTGGGGCCGGGAGCCATGGAGGCGCTCATCGCGTACCCGTGGCCCGGCAACGTGCGCGAGCTGGAGCACGCGGTGGAGCGGGCGCTGCTGATGGCGGTGGGGGACCGCGTGGAGGCGGAGGACCTGCTGCTCAAGCGGATGGGCCCGCCGGGCGGAGGAAGCACGCGCCTGGAGGAGATGACGCTGGAGGAGGTGGAGCGCTACCTCATCGAGCGCGCGCTCGGACGGCATGACGGCAACGTGAGCGAAGCGGCGAAGGCGCTGGGCCTGTCGCGCAGCGCGCTCTACCGCCGGCTCCAGTACTACGGCATCAAGGGCGCAAGGTGAAACGCGGACCCCCGGCTCCGCAGGACCCGCACGAGCGCAAGTTCCCCGTGCCGCACGACCTGCGCGTGATGTGGCTCGCGGTCGTCGCAGGATTGCCCGCGGTCGTCGTGGCGCTCGCGCTCCTCTGGACGGGGGACTTCACCGCCAAGGTGCGCTGGACGCTCTCCGTCCTCGTGGTGGGCATCCACGCCGGAGCGTGTCTCGCCATCCGCGAGCGCGTCGTGCGGCCCCTGCACACCGTCGCGGGCCTGCTGGCCGCCCTGCGTGAAGGCGACTACTCCGTGCGCGGCCGGGGCGGACGCGCGGGCGATCCGCTGGGGGAAGTGCTGCTGGAGGTCAACGCGCTGGGCGACACCCTGCGCGAACAGCGCCTGGGCGCACTCGAAGCCGGGGCGCTGCTGGGCCAGGTCATGGAGGCCATCGACGTCGCGGTGCTCGCCTTCGACGCCTCCGGCACCCTCAAGCTGGTGAACCGCGCGGGCGCCCGGCTCGTGGGCCTGCCGCGCGCACAGTTGCTGGGGCAGCGCGCGGAAGCCCTCGGCTGGAGCGGCCTGCTGGAGGGCCCCGCCCCCCGCCGTCTCACGCGCGTCTTCGCGCAGCAGGACGGCGGACCGTATGAACTGTGGCGCGGCTCCTTCCGCGAAGGAGGACAACCCCACCAGTTGGTCGTGCTCACCGACCTGCGTCTGGCATTGCGCGAGGAAGAACGTGAAGCCTGGCGCCGGCTGGTCCGCGTGCTCAGCCACGAAATCAACAACTCCCTCACCCCCATCCACTCCATCGCGGACGCCCTCCGGGACACCCTCGCCCAGGTGCCGCGCCCCGAGGACTGGGAGGAGGACACCCGCCACGGCCTGGGCATCATCGCCCGCCGCGCGGAAGCCCTGTCCCGCTTCATGTCCGCGCACGCCCGGCTCGCGCGCCTGCCACCGCCCACCCTGGGGCCCGTGGACGTGGAGCCCTGGGTGCGGCGCGTGGTGGCCCTGGAGCCGCGCCGTGCCGTCGCCGTGCGCCCCGGCCCCGGCCTCACCGTGTCCGGGGACGCGGATCAGCTGGAGCAACTGCTCATCAACCTGGTGCGCAACGCCGTGGACGCCGTCCTGCCGGACGGAGGCCCGGGCGGTGTCTGGGTTTCGTGGGCCGTGCACGCGCCGGGCGCGGTGGAGGTCTGGGTGGAGGACGAAGGCCCCGGCCTCGCTGACACCGCCAACCTCTTCGTGCCCTTCTTCACCACCAAGCCCCAGGGCAGCGGCATTGGCCTGGCGCTCAGCCGGCAGATCGCCGAAGCCCACGGAGGCAGCCTGCGCCTGGAGAACCGCACCGGCGGCCGAGGCTGCCGGGCGAGGCTCAAGCTCCCGCTGGACGCTCCGCGCGCCTGAAGCCCTTCTTGCCGGGCGCGGCCTCGGGACCCGTGGGCATGGCGGGAGCGGCCTCGGCCTCCGGCACCGGCGCCGCCAGCCGGTAGAGCAGCGCGGTCGCCGCCCAGAAGAACAACACGGTGAAGCCCACGTGGACCCAGCGCGCCGCGGACCACTGCTGCAGCGAGCGAGGCAGCGCCTCCAACGCGACGAAGCCGCCCATCCACTGCCCCAGCCAGCACAGCGCCGTCACCCACACCAGGCGCTGCCATGACGCCACCCGCGAGCGCCCGAAGGCATACCGGTCCAGCGCCCACAAGAGCCCTACGGCGCAGCCCCACAGCGCCAGACGTGTCAGTGAAAGCCCCCGGTGCGAGGGACCCAGCGGGTTCAGCTCCAGCACCCCGAAGCTCGGCGCCAGGATGAGCACCTGCACCAGCAGCACCCGGCGCACGCGCTCCGACAGTCCCTTGAGGAGCTGCCCATACGTCCAGGTCAGCGCAATCATGGGGCCCTCCCTCGGGCACGAATGAGCGGTGCTGCAAGAGAAGAACGGTTCGCCCTTTATTTCTTGATTTATTTGTCTGGGATGGACTTCGGGCCTTACACAACCCAAGCAATCTCCCGGGGTTGGAGGGTCATCCGCAATGACTATTCAAAGATGGACACCTCGGAGAGGGTATAGAACTCAGCAGGTGGGGTGGTTCCGTCGTAGGTAAGGGATTCCACGGAGAGGCGCACGAAGCGCACGGGCCGGGTGCTGGAGAGGGGCACCTCCTGGAAGACCCGCTCCCGCATGCCCAGCAGGAGCGGCCCGTCCCCATAGGCCGATGCCCCCGCGGTCGGCTCGGCGTAGAAGCCGAACTGGGCCTCGAACAGCGACTGCTCGGTGGCGCTCAGGTCCCGCAGGACGACGTGTGCCAGGGATTGCCAGTGCTCGCCGTCCTCGCTGCCCTCCACGCGGAGCGAGTCCCTGCCGCCATAGCCTCGCAGGTACAGCAGCCCGCGCACCACCGCCTGGCGGGGCAGGATGGGCCGGGGCAGGGTGATGACGACGCCGTAGGACCGCGGGTCGGTCTCCTTCTCGAAGAAGTCCACCGGGGTGAGCTGTCCATCCGTGAATGGACAGACACCGCCGAAGGACGGCTCGCACGCGGCGCCGCGGCTGACGGGGCGCAGCGTCCCGGCGGGCAGCGGCTCCTGGCCGGTGCGCCACTCCAGCTGGAAGTCCACGGAGCTCGCCTGGCCGCCCAGGGGCGAGAATAGCCACGTCCCCGCGCTGGCGGCCCGCAGCTGGACCTGGGGCGAAGCGAAGTCCTCCAGGACATACGGGGACGGCGCCCACGGTGAGGTGGTGCCCGGCTGGCGCCAGAGCACTTCGCCGCCGGACGTGACCGACAGCAGGGGCTCCGGGGTGCTGGGCAGGATGGGGATGAAGACGCCGTCCTCGGAGAGCAGCTCCAGGGTGTCCGCCGTCACCGGCAGCGGCGGCGCCGGTGGCGCGGGTGGGAAGGCCACCTG
>NZ_RAWL01000591.1:0-4223 GCF_003668885.1 Corallococcus sp. AB049A
TTAAGTCGTCGGCAGCGTCAGATGGGTATAAGAGACAGGTCCTAAGGGGGCCAAAGCCGGGGGAAAAGCGGATGCCATACCTGTCCATCCGGGGTGCCAGACTCTACTACGAGGACACCGGTGGAAGTGGGGAGCCGGTGCTCTTCAGCCACGGGCTGCTCTGGGACTCCCGGCTGTTCCACCGGCAGGTGGAGGCCCTGAGGGGCCAGTATCGCTGCATCGTGTACGACCACCGGGGCCAGGGGCTGAGCGAGCCCCCGCCTGGCGACTCGGTCATCGACCTGCGCACGGTGTACGAGGACGCGGTGGCGGTCATCCAGGCGCTGGGCCTGGCCCCCTGCCACTTCGTGGGCCAGTCCATGGGGGGCTTCGTGGGCCTGAGGGTGGCCGCCAGGCACCCGGAGCTGCTGCGCTCACTGGCGCTGTTGGACTCATCCGCCGCGGCGGAGCTGCCGCTGACGCTGGCGCGCTACCGGGTGCTGACGGTGCTCACGCACTGGCTGGGCTTGAGGCCGGTGGTGGACCGGATCATGTCGCTCTACTTCGGGCGCACGTTCCTGCGAGACCCGGAGCGGGCGGCGGAGCGGGCCCTGTTGCGCCGGCAGCTGGTGGAGAACCCCCGCGCGGTGTGGCGAGCGATGGAGGGCGTCATCCACCGCCGCAGCGTGGAAGGGGAACTGCACCGCATCGAGACGCCCACGCTGGTGCTGGTGGGGGACGAGGACGCGGTGACGGTGCCGGCGGTGGCGGAGCGGCTGCATCAGCGCATCCGGGGCGCGCGGCTCAAGCGGCTGCGCTGCGGCGGGCACATGTGCATCCTGGAGCAGCCCCAGGCGGTCAACGTCGCGCTGGGAGACTTCCTGGAGGAGGTGGAGCGCACCTCGCTCCAGGAAGAGGCACTGGCGGCGATGGGCTAGCCCCGGGCCTCGGGCTCGCGGCAGACCGCCTCCGACGCGTCGCCGGTGTCCGCGGGCTGCACGGAGGCCTGAGGCTCGGAGGGCTGCGCCACCGGCGAGCCGATGCAGACGCCGTAATCGCCACACGTGATGATGTGGCCGGCCTCCAGACAGAGCTCGGCGCACGACTCCCTTTCACAGTAGTCGTTGGTGCAATCCGGCGGCCGGGCGCTGGCGGTCAGCGGTGCGAAGAGAACAGGGACCAGGAGCAGGGTTCGGCGGAGCAGCGTCATGAGGCACCTCGGGCGGAAGTGGCACCACTGCGGCTGAAGGCTGTCGGTGAGACAGAGACAGCCCGGCGCATGCTTGCCCGGAACCCAATGACAAAGCAAACCCCTGTTCCTGGAGCCGGTGGAGACACCGCTCCAGGAACAGGAACCGCGAGGAATGTCAGCCCTGGGCCTGTTCGGCGGGCGCGCGGCAGACGGCTTCCGCGTCGTCGGCCTGGGCGGGCGCGGGCTGCTGCGCGGAGGCCTGCGGCTCGGACGGGGCGACCGGCAACAGGCCGCTGCAGATGCCGTATTCGGCGCACTGGATGGTTTCGCCACCGTTGTCACAGAGGAGGGTGCAGGAACTGGTGGGCTTGCACTGCTCGGGGCAGGGCCGAGGCGCGGCGCTCGCGGTCAGCGGAAGGAGGAAGAGGCCAGCGGCACCAGCGAGAAGGGTCTTGGAGAGCTTCATGGTGGGGCTCCTGTCTGCGTGGGTTGAACGGCGTCCAGCATCCATTCCTACGAAATCCAATTGCAGTCCTGGTCGTGTCTGGAGGCAAAAGCACTCAAAGACAGATGTGGGTGTCTGCCTTCACTTCGGGTGCCTGGAACAACCCATGAAGTCGCCCTCTCGCTGAACGTCGATCCAATCTAGCGCCTGAACGCCCGCTCAGTATCCTGATCAGGCGTGAGCTACGCCGAGCTGGTGTGCCGGTCCCACTTCTCCTTCCTGCACGGCGCCTCCCATCCGGAGGAGCTGGTGGCCACCGCGGCGCGGCTGGGGCTGTCCGCGCTGGCGCTGACGGACCGGGACGGGCTCTACGGCGTGGTGAAGGCGCACCTCGCGGCGAAGGAGCACGGCGTGAAGCTGCTCCTGGGCGCGGAGCTGACGTTGGAGGACGGCCCGCCGGTGGTCGTGTACGCGCGGGACGCGGCCGGGTACTCGAACCTGTGCCGGCTGGTGTCCCATGGCCGGATGACGCACCCCAAGGGTGAGGCGGGCGTGCCCTGGCGCAAGGTGGCGGAGCACGCGCAGGGGCTGCTGGCGCTGCTGCCAGGGCCCGCGCCGCTGGAGGCCGTGGCGCCGCTGGCGGAGGCGTTTCCCGGATGCTTCCACGTGGGCTTGAGCCGCTCGCTGTCCGCGGGGGACGCGGCCCGGGAGGCGCGAGCGGAAGCCCTGGCCCGCGCGCTGGGCGTGCCGCTGGTGGCGCACAACGACGTGCACACGCACCACCGCGACCGGCAGCCTTTGCAAGACGTGCTCACTGCCATCCGCCACGGGGTGACGGTGGATCAGGCGGGCACGCGGCTGTTCCCGAACGCGGAGCGGACGCTGAAGTCCCCCGGGGACATGGCGCGGCTGTTCGCGGACCGGCCCGAGGCGCTGGCGCGCACGGTGGAGCTGGCGTCGCGCTGCGAGGCGTCCCTGGACGCGCTGCACTACCGCTTCCCGGAGGAGGACCTGCCTCAGGGCCGCACCGCGGACGAACACCTGCGGCTCCTCACGGAAGCCGGCCTGCGCACGCGCTATCCGGGAGGCGTGCCTCCGGAGGTGACGAAGCAGATCGACCATGAGCTGCGGCTCATCGCGGCGCTGGACTTCGCGGGGTACTTCCTGTCGCTGTGGGACATCGTGATGTTCGCCCGGGGGCGGGGCATCCTGTGCCAGGGGCGGGGCAGCGCGGCGAACTCGGCGGTCTGCTACGCGCTGGGCATCACCGCCATTGATCCGGTGCGCATGGGGCTCTTGTTCGAGCGCTTCCTCAGCATGGAGCGCAAGGAGCCGCCGGACATCGACGTGGACTTCGAGCACGAGCGGCGCGAGGAGGTGCTCCAGTACGTCTATGAAAAGCACGGCCGCCACCACGCGGGCATGGTGTGCGAGGTCATCTGTTACCGGGGACGGCTGGCGCTGCGCGAGGCGGGCAAGTCGCTGGGGCTGTCGTTGGATCAGGTGGACCGGCTGTCGCGCGTTGCCTCGTCGCACGGCTTCCAGGTGACGCCGGACGTGCTCCAGGAGGCGGGGCTGTCTCCGACGGACGGGCGGGTGCTGCGGACGCTGTCGGTGGCGAAGGAGCTGGAGGGCGTGCCCCGGCACCTGTCCATCCACGTGGGCGGCTTCGTGATGACGCGCGAGCCGCTGGTGGACCTGGTGCCGGTGGAGAACGCGGCGATGCCGGGGCGCACGGTCATCCAGTGGGAGAAGGACGACATCAACGCGGTGGGCCTCCTGAAGGTGGACCTGCTGGCCCTGGGTATGTTGACGGCGCTGTCGCGCTGCTTCGCCTTGATTCACAAGCATTACGGCCGCGAGCTGTCCCTGGCCACGGTGCCGCCGGAGGACCCGAAGGTCTACGACATGCTGTGCAATGCGGACACGGTGGGCGTGTTCCAGATTGAGAGCCGCGCGCAGATGAACATGCTGCCCCGGCTCCAGCCCCGGACCTTCTACGACCTGGTGGTGCAGATCGCCCTCATCCGCCCGGGGCCCATCGTGGGCAACATGGTGCACCCGTACCTTCGCCGTCGGCACGGGCAGGAGCCGGCGACGTACCCCAGCGACGAGGTTCGCGGCATCCTCCAGAAGACGCTGGGCGTGCCGCTGTTCCAGGAGCAGGCGATGCGGCTCGCGATGGTGGCGGCGGGCTTCAGCGCGGGCGAGGCGGACGGCCTGCGGCGGGCGCTGAGCCACAAGCAGGCGGAGGCGCGCATCCTCCCGTACCGGGGCCGCTTCGTGGAGGGCTGCGAGGCGAAGGGCTACACGCGCAAGCAGGCGGAGGAGTGGTTCGACCACTTCCGGGGCTTCGCGCACTACGGGTTCCCGGAGAGCCACTCCGCGAGCTTCGCGTTGATTGCCTATGCGTCCAGCTGGCTGAAGTGCCACTACCCGGCGGCCTTCACCGCGGCGCTGCTCAACTCACAGCCCATGGGGTTCTACGCGCCGCACACGCTGGTGGCGGACGTGCAGCGGCACGGCGTGGAGGTGCGGCCGGTGGACGTGCGCCGCTCGAACTGGGACTGCACGTTGGAGGACGGGGCGGTGCGGCTGGGGTTGAGG
>NZ_RAWL01000592.1:0-4239 GCF_003668885.1 Corallococcus sp. AB049A
GTGGCGGGGCTGGCGTGCCTTGCCCTGGTGGCGTGCGGCGGAGGGGACTCCTCTCCCACGACCGGCAATCCTCCCGGCACGGGCTACGACGACGGAGAAGGCCTTCCCCGGCCCGACGCGGGCCCGGCGGATGAAGGCACGGGCTCGCCGTACGACGCGGGCACGGGCTCGCCGGCCGACGCGGGCACCGGCACGCCGGACGCGGGGAGCGGGGACGCGGGGTCAGCGCCGCTGACGTGCGCGCCCACGGCGGGGGACACGCGCTGGGTGCAGGAGGGCGAGCCCGTCACCGCGCAGGTGACGTGTTCCACGGGGCTCAAGGAGGCCGGGCTGCGCTTCGGGGTGAAGAACCTGCCCGCGGGCGCCACGTTCGACGAGTCCACCGGCACGCTGCGCTGGACGCCCGCGCTCAACCAGGCCGCGGTGTGGATGCTCACGCTGGAGGAGCGCACCACCGGCGAGACGGGCACGCTCAAGGTGGGCGTGGCCAACAACAACACCGCGCCGGGCAAGGTCGACATCGTCGACCCCGCGGCCTACACGGAGGAGTACGGGCTGCCGGTGGTGCACCTGTTCTTCCCGGACAACCTGACGTCTGGCTTCTACAAGCCGGCGGAGGTGGTGTACCGGGGCCGCCGCTACACCATCGAGGCGAAGTACCGCGGGGCCACGTCCAGCGTGTTCCCCAAGCGCAGCCTGACGCTCAAGTTCGCGGAGGACGACCTGTTCTCCGAGCCCGTCTTCGGCGACGGCTTCAAGGACCGCAAGCGCGTGGTGCTCATCACCACGTTCAATGACAACTCCTACCTGCGCTCGCGGCTGGCGTTCGACCTGTGGCACCGGCTGGCGCCCGACGCCGTGCGCATCCGCACCTTCAGCGTGGTGGTGTACGCGAACAACAAGTACCGGGGGCTCTACACGGCGTCGGACCACGTGGACAAACGGCTGATGGAGTGGAACGGCATCGACGACGACTCGGACCTCTACAAGGCCGACACCGCGGACGCCAACTTCTCCCGGCTGACGCGCCACGGGCAGACGAAGGAGAACCTCCACGTCGGCTTCGTGAAGGACGAGGGCAACCCGCCGGGCAACTTCAGCACGCTGCACGACTTCGTCGCGTGGGTGGCGGACTCCAGCAACGACACCTTCCGCCAGCAGTTCGGCACGAAGCTGAAGGCGCGCGACTACGAGGACTGGTGGATCTTCAATACGCTCATCCAGGGCAATGACTCGCAGGCGAAGAACGCCTATCACGCGTTCGATCCGAAGGCGGGCGGCCCCTGGCGCTACATCCCGTGGGACCTGGACGCGAGCTTCGGGCAGAACTACGACACCACGCGCACCAGCGCCACGGCGCGGCCCACCTACGCGTCGGACAACCTGCTCTTCAAGCGGATGCTGGCGGAGCCCTCCATCTCGGGGCCCATGCGCGAGCGCTACCGGCAGGCCCTGAAGAACGAAGTGAGCGAGGCCACGGTGCAGGCGATGATCGACGGCTACGTGAAGGAGCTGGGGCCCAACGCGCAGCGTGACGAGGCGGAGTGGGCGGAGCGGTACCGCAACTTCGCGAAGCCGGAAGCGGGGGACGAGAACGGGTACGGCAACTTCCCGGACTGGCACCTGCGGCAGGACTTCAAGACCCACGCGGAGGAGGTGGAGTACATCCGGCAGTGGGTGCACAAGCGCTGGTCGGCGTTCCAGACGCAGCTGCCGTGAGGTTGGCGGCGCGGCGGGGGGAGGACCTCGCCGCGCCCACCGGGACTACCACTGCGCAGGGTCTGCGTCGGCGAACGTCGTGCCGGCCGCGATTTCGTCAATCCAGATGCTGCGGGTGCCCTGGGTGCCCTGCATGTACCCGCTGTCGTGCCAGCCATTGGCGTAGAGGCCGACGCGGAACTGGAGGTAGCGGTCATCCGCCACGGTGGTGGCCAGGTTGAACTGCTCCAGGACCTTCACACCGTCGAACCACAGCTTGATGAAGCCGGTGGTGTCGCTGGTCCACTTCACCTGCATGACGACCTTGTGCCACTCGCCGGGGGTGACGGTGGCCAGGTTGCGGAAGGTGGTGGTCTTCTGGTCGCAGACGGTGCCGTACTTCACCCGGGTGGTGAGCTGGTTGCCGGACAGCCACACCATGGTGGTGGGCATGTGGCCATCGCAGCCCGTGTCGGAGAAGTTCGCGATGAACTGGGCGATGTTGAAGGACTGCGGCTGGAACTGCCAGTCCTGCTGCAGCCGGAACATGAAGCCATAGAAGCCCGTGTCGCCCCGGCGGTACACGTTGTGCTTCACGACCTCCGAGTGGTAGCGCTCGGTGTAGTTGGGGTCGTAGACCTGCGTGGCCTTGATGGCGGTGGAGCCCTCGTAGACGACGTTGGTGACTTCCTTCAGCGAACCGTTGTGCTCCACGTTGAGCGAGTTCCAGCCGGACAGCGTTCCGGTGTTGCGGAAGATCTCCGCTGCCTGGGCGCCCATCCCCAGGGCGAACAGCGACACCCCTGCGGCCACGGCGAAATGCTTGCGCTGCATTGAACGACCTTTCCTGACTTGCGGCTTATGCCAGTTCAATAGGCGAATCTGGGATAATCCGCAATCCCATGGACAGGTGCGGGTGGGTGGCACAAGGCGTCCATCCCGGTTAGCTTCCGCGGCGCGTGCGGATGCCCCGGGGTGGGGCCTCCGAGCCCGGACGAGGTGCGCCGTACCCGGTCACGACAAGACGACGCCTTCACGGGAGTCGTGCGTCATGTCGTCGTCTTGGATCCTCCTCATCATCGCCGGCCTGCTCGAAGTCTGTTGGACGCTGGGCCTCAAGTACGCGCAAGGCTTCACCCGGCCGCTGCCCAGCGTGCTCACGATTGGCGCCATGATCGCGAGCATGGGCCTGCTGGGCCTCGCGGTGAAGCAGCTGCCCATCGGCACGGCCTACGCGGTCTGGGTGGGCATCGGCGCGGCCGGTGCGGCCGTCGCGGGCATGGTGCTCTTCCATGAGCCCGCCACGCCCTCGCGCCTGTTCTTCCTGGTGCTGATGATCGTCGCCATCATCGGGCTGAAGTTCACCAGCGGGACGCATTAGCCGTCCGCGCCGGTTCCCATCACGCGAGGTGACGGCGATGAGCGACGCGAAGTTCGAGCTGTACTACTGGCCCGGCATTCCCGGCCGGGGCGAGTTCGTGCGGCTGGTGCTGGAAGAAGCAGGCGCGGACTGGGTGGACGTGGGCCTGCAATCCGGCGGGAAGGCGGTCACGGACATGATTGGCAAGGGGCCCGTGCCCGCGTACGCGCCGCCCGTGCTCAAGGTGGGCGACGTCGTCATCTCCCAGGCGCCCAACATCTGCTCCTACCTGGGCGAACGCTTCGGCCTCGTCCCCCAGGACGAAGCCTCACGCCTGCACGCCCGTCAATTCCAGCTCACCGTCGCGGACGTGGTGGCGGAAGCCCATGACACGCACCATCCCCTCGCCGTGATGAAGTACTACGACGAGCAGAAGGACGCCGCGAAGCAACGCGCGGAAGACTTCCGCACCACCCGCATCCCGAAGTTCCTCGGCTACTTCGAGCGCGTGCTGAAGGCCAACACCCAAGGGGGAGGGAAGTACCTCCTGGGCCGCGACTTCTCCTATCCGGAGCTCGCGCTGTACCAGCTGGTGGAAGGCCTGCTGTATGCCTTTCCCAATGCCATGCGCCGCGTCGCCCCGGGAATCCCCGGCGTGATGGCCTTGCGTCAGCGCATCTCGGAGCGCCCCCGCATCGCCGCGTACAAACAATCCAACCGCGCCCAGCCCTTCAACCAGCAGGGCATCTTCCGGCACTACCCGGAGCTGGACGACCCGAACGCGACGAAGTGACCCTGGGGCACTTCGACAATCTCACGGGCGAAGAACAGGTCCTCGCCCACGCCGGCCACGCGCACCTGGATGAGCGGATCGCTCGGGTACTGCATGGCCGGGTCGTCGAACACCAGCGCCACGACGACGCCCACGCGGCCCAGGAAGCGCTCCGCCACGGCGTCGTCCGCTTCGGTGCGGATGATCATCACCGCCGCGCCCATGCGCACCGGCGCGCCGTCCACGTCTTCCGTCAAGATGAGCGAGGGGTCCTGCTTCATGGTGCGTAGGTCCGGGGTTTGAGTCGTTTCGACAGCGCCCACGTCGCGAGCGTCATCAGCGCCCACGCCGCCAGGTGATAGGTGGCCACGTGGCCGGGTCCCTGCTCACACGCCAGCTCGCCCAGCAC
>NZ_RAWL01000593.1:0-4233 GCF_003668885.1 Corallococcus sp. AB049A
GGCCGCGGCCGCCCCCCAGGCCGCGCCGGTGGAGGCGAAGAAGCCCGCCGTGGTGGCGGACGGGTTCGACGTGAAGAAGCCGGCCGCGGGCCCGGACCTGAGCGGCGTGGGCCGCGCGGTGAAGGCCGCCGCCACGGCCGTGACGCCCCCTGCGGTCCCCCAGCTGCGCGTAGGGCTGGCCGCGACGGGTGCGGCTCCGCCGGAGCGCCAGACGGTGTCCGGCGAGGACAAGGCGAAGCAGGCCGTGGACCTGAAGACGGTGGGCGAGACGCGACAGGAGACGTTGGATGCGCAGAAGTCCCTGCGCGAGAAGACGACCCAGGAAGCAGACCGGCTCTTCGCCATGGCGGACGGCCAGGAGAAGGTCCCCGAAGGCGCCAGCGTCAAGCGCCTGTCCGACACGCAGGTGGAGCTCACCCGCGTCAACGGCCAGAAGGAAGTCGTGGAGCGCTCCGTCGCGACGAAACAGGACGGCGCGGTGGTGGTGGACAGCGCCACCTATCAGGACGGCGTCAACACGCGCGACCGTCTGGAGATGAAGGAGGACGGCGCCACGCTGGTGGAGCGCGCGGAGTGGAAGGGCGACAGGAACGAGGCGGCGGACCTCAAGTCCTTCGGTGACATCTCCAAGACGCGCGACGCGGGGCTGACGTATACGCGCAACGAGGTCTCCATCGAGAAGCACAAGGATGGCGACCGGCTCCACACCGACGAGTACTCGCAGGTGAACGGCAACGCCGAGGGCAGCCGCACGTCCTTCTACCAGCAGAAGGGCGGCGGCAGCTTCGACAACAAGCTCAAGGGCCCGTTCGACTTCGACAAGCCGGTGGACCGCTCGGACACGTATGCGTATTCCATCCCGGCGCCGGGCGCGGACGGCAAGCAGGGCGACCCGCAGTACAGCCGCGTGCAGAACTTCTCCCAGGACAACGTGAAGGCCACGTCCTACGTGGACCGCACGCTGGACGGCCACACCCGGTACGCAGGCGAGGGGCCGCACACGTACGAGGACATGGCCCGCGTGCGCGACGAGTACTCCCAGCACGGCGGTGAGGACTACGACGCGGACAAGACGGGCGACGGCCGCCCGCCGAAGCGCTGGAGGGTGGACCTGCAGAAGGGCGCGGACCGGCTGGACTCGCAGACCTTCATCGAGGGCTACCCGGACGCGACCCTCAAGACGGAGCGCACGCGCGAGGGCAGCACCTTGAAGGAGAAGTTCGAGGGCAAGACCTTCGAGAGCGCGGACTCCTCCAAGCGCGTGCCCGTGAGCGGCGAGTCCTCCACCACGTACGGCCAGGACGGCTCCATCGAGAAGCTGGACGCCAGGAGCCGCGAGCCGGACGGCTCCGACCTGGAGCAGCACTACAACAGCAGCCGCAAGGCCACGGACCAGGGCCTGGAGCTCCAGGAGTCGCTGGAGACCCGGCGCACGAAGGACGGCAGGACGGAGAGCGCGCTCAAGGAGGACACGTCGCTGGTGTCGGATCAGGGCGCGCAGCTGGTGGGCTCGCGCACCACGGTGACGGACGCGGACGGGCGCAAGGGTATCCACGAGGTGGGCAAGGACGGCGAGCGGATGCAGCTGTCCGGCAAGGACGGCGCGGACCTGCGCGACGTCACGGACGCCGAGTCCTTCAAGGACGACGAATTCGGAAAGGTCCTGCTGGAGCAGGCGTCCATCTCCACCGCGAACACGGTGAACCAGTACGCCAACAGCGGCGGCGCGAAGGCGCTGACGATGCTCCAGGGGCTGAGCCAGGACGCAGGCCGGCTGCCGGCGAAGGCGACGGAGATCCTGGGCAGGGACACCGTCTCCAAGGGCCTGAACGCGGCGCAGGGCGGCGCGAGCGCGCTGGGCGGCGTGGCGGGCGTGGCGGGCGTGGTGGCGGGCGGCATGTCGCTGGCGCGAGGCATCCGCGAGAACAACATGCCGGACATCGTGAAGGGCGTGGCGGACACGGCCAACGGCGCGCTGAACATGTACACCGGCGGCAAGGCGTTCACGGAGGCCATCAAGGGCTTCAAGAACGCGGGCGCGCTCACCACGACCGCCAACACGGCCAACACCGCGAAGAGCATCCCCTGGGCGAAGACGCTGGCGGATCCGAAGGTCGGCGGCGCCCTCACGCGCACGGTGCTGGATTCGGTGAAGGGCATGGGCGGCATCGGCAAGGTGGCCGGCACGGCGGCGAGCATGGGGAGCAAGGCGCTCTCCGCGCTCAAGGCGGCGGGCGGCGCGGCCAACGTGCTGGGCGCGGTGGGCGGCGCGGCGGGCGGCGTGATGGACATCGTCAACGGCGCGAAGGTGAACGACGGCGCGCAAATCGCCAAGGGTGCTGTCGGCATCGCGGGCAGCCTGGGTGGCGCGGTGGCGGTGGGCGCGATTGGCGGCCCGCTGGGCATGGCCGTGGGCGCGGGCATCGGCCTGCTGACCTTCGGCTTCGGGAAGCTGATGGACCTCATCAGCGACAAGCCGCACAAGATCGCCGAACTGCAGATTGATTGAAGCGAAGCATGGAGCGAGGCGGCGGTGGAATCGGAGCCACCGCCGCCTCCTCGACTTCAACGCTTCACGCGCGGGGTGCGCTCGTAGTCCTCGTAGCGCAGCTTCGCGATGGTGCGCCGGTCGCGGGTGCGCACCACGATGCCCTCCGGGTGCTTCCCGGCCCCGCCATCCAGCGCGCACCGCGTGGACGGCGCGTGCTCGCGCAGCCAGGCGGACGCGCCCTCCAGGTCCTTCGGAAGCGCGGCGCCGTCCTGCTCCAGGATGCGCGGCGTGGTCTCCAGCCCGTGCTCGCGGGTGAAGGCCTGGAGCGCGTCCTCGGTCACGAAGGGCTGGCCGCCGGACTCGCGCCAGCCGGAGAGCTGCTCCGCGGACCCGGTGAGCGGCGTCTCGTGGTCGGTGAGGCGCACCACGTCGAAGACGCGGTAGCCCACGTTCGTCACGCCCTGCTGGCGGAACACGGTGACCAGCCGCCGGAACGCGGCCGCGAACTCCGCGGGCGTGCCGTGGGCGGTTCCCGCCATGTCCGGCTCGTGAAGGAGGAACGCCCAGGGTGCCAGCCCGCACGGACGTCTGTCGACGGTCGCCCCCTGGCCGCGGTCGGCCAAAACCTGTCCGACAGTCGGACAAGTCCCCGCGGCTCGGATGAAACGACCGCCCCCGGAACCCGGTTGCTCAAGAACCTGTCCGGCTGTCGGACAGGTTTGTGCGGAGCGCCGCCGGAGGGGAGGCCTTTGCGGGGGTTCTCAACTTCTCAGCCGTGGGGACAGGACGCATGCCGGAGTCCTTGGCCGCAGGGGGCGTCCGGACGCTCCCTGCATTGCTACAGGCCGGCCCTGTCCGGCCCGGACGGAAGCGGGTTTCCCCGTGACGCGCCGGTTGACGCGCGCCCCCGGCGCCCCTCTTATCGCCCCTCCCCCTGAGCAGGAGTTCCCGTTGGCAGGTGTCCCGGTCGAGTTGACCCCGGAGGATTTCGAAGCAGTCACCCAGAAGCCCGGCATGTGCGTCGTGGATTTCTGGACCTCGTGGTGTGAACCCTGCCACGCGTTCGCGCCCGTGTTCGCCGAGGCGGCCACCCGGTTCGCGGACATCACGTTCGCCCGGCTCGACGCGGAGACGCACGAGTCGGTGGCCGAGCCGCTGGGCATCGACACCTATCCCACGCTCGTCGCGTACAAGGACGGCCTGGAGGTCCACCGCGTCTCCGAGGCGCTGCCCGCCGACGCGCTGGACCGGCTGCTCACCGCGCTGCGGGCCGTGGACGTCGCGGAGCAGAAGCAGCGCGCCGCGAACCGCGAGCGGACCGAAGCGGGCCAGCCCCCTCCCGGCATCCCCGAGGACGCCACCTGGGACGACGGCGACGGGGAGTGGTCCTCCGGCCCCAAGGACGCGAAGGGCCTGCCGCACGGCACGTGGCGGTACTGGCGCGCGGACGGCACGCTCTGCAACGAATGCATCATGGAGCACGGCCGGCCGCACGGGCCCTTCAAGCGCTTCCATGAGGACGGCTCCGTGTCCCAGGAGGGCGCCTTCGAACAGGGCCAGCTCCACGGCCCGCGCACCTGGATTGCGTCCGAAAGCTTCACCACCGAGCGCATGCACGAAGGCGGAGTGAACGCGCGCGTGCGCAAGACGGTGATGCACTACGAGCACGGCGCCGTGCGGCACGTGCAGCACTTCAACGGACAGGGCCAGCGCGTGGTGCCCTCCACCGGAGAGCCCTACCC
>NZ_RAWL01000594.1:0-4222 GCF_003668885.1 Corallococcus sp. AB049A
CCCCCACGCCCCGCGAGCCCGAGTGGATGAGCAGCCAGAGGTCCCCGGCCCCATCACGGTCCAGCTCCAGGAAGTGGTTGCCCCCGCCAAGCGTGCCCAGATGGCGCGGCGCCAGCCGTTCCCAGGCTCGGGCGAGCTTGTGGGTGGACAGCGGAGGTGCTTCGAGCCCCGGAGGAAGGGGGAGGCCCTTGCCCCGGTGCACCGCGTCCCCCACCGGGATGACCCGGGCGAGCTGGGACAGGACGCGCTCCAGGTCCGCGCGCGAGAGGGACGCGGCGGGGAAGGCGAAGCGGTGCGCGCTCACGCCGCAGCCCAGGTCGTTGCCCAGCGCGCCGGGGACGACGTGGGCCTCGGTGGCGAAGACGGTGCCCACCGCCACGCCCGACGCGAGGTGCACGTCCGGCATCACCGCCACGTGCTCCGTGACGTAGGGCTGCGCGGCCAGCTGCTGGAGCTGCTTCAGGGCCGCCACAGGCACCGTGCGCGCCCAGGCGAGGAGCGGCACCGCGCCCGGTGGGACTTCGAGGACGCGGGGCATCATGAGTCACCTCCTTCCGCTGGCTCCGTTCGCGGGGCGGTGCCCACGAGGACGAAGCGCAGGTGCGGGGTGCGCTTGAGGTTCAGGTGCTGCGCGAGCCGCGAGCGCAGGAAGCCCTCTGCTCGGGACAGGGCCTCCTTCACGGCGGCGGGGTCCGCGTCGTGCGGCAGCGTGTAGCCGATGCGCACCGTGCGGCCTTCGGAGGACAGCTCGCACGACGCCAGGGTGACGTCTTCGAGCCGGGGGTCGGACAGCTCGCCGCGGAAGAGCAGCGAGACGTCGTCGGAGAGGGTGGACTGGACGCGCAGGTGACGCGCGGACGGTACTTCGGAATGGAACAGCGAGGAGCCCGAGCGCCGGTTGGACGCGCGGGTACGGCGATGCCTGGAAGAGGACATGAAAGAAGACGGGTTCCTGCAAGCCGTGCCGGAAGCACGGCCGGGTGTGCACGTGAGTGCCCCCACGCGGACACGCCTCCGGTGACGCTAGAAGCGAGCCCTCGCGGAGCGGACCGAGACCACCTTGGCGACACGTCCCATGGCACACCTCCCGCCGCGCATCCGCCGCACGGACCGTCCACGAACGCGGAAGAGACACACGCATCCGTGCGCGCCTGGACGCGGGGACATTCCAGGTCCTGACAAAGGCGGGGCTGTCCTCTGGTGACCAGCCGCTCCATCCACCATCCGACGCGCGGCGCCGGTCGGATTGGCGGGACGGCCATCCCGGGGCAAGCAGGGGCCAGGAGGCGTCATGGCCGAGACTTTCGACGTGGTGGTGATTGGGGCGGGTCCCGCTGGAGAGAACGCGGGCGCGCGCGCGGCGGCGGGCGGATTGAAGGTCGCGCTGGTGGAGCACGAGCTTCTGGGCGGCGAGTGTTCCTACTGGGCCTGCATGCCCAGCAAGGCGCTGCTGCACCCCGGTGAGACGCTGTGGCTCGCGAAGCACACGCCCGGCGTGCGCGAGCTCATCCAGGGGCCGCTCAAGGCCGACGCCGTGCTCAAGCACCGCGACCAGATGGTGTCCAACTACGACGACAAGTCCCAGGTGAAGTGGGCCGAGGGCGCGAAGCTCACCGTGATGCGCGGCCACGGCCGGCTCACCGGCCCGCGCAAGGTGGCCGTCACCGGCAAGGACGGCAAGGTGCGCGAGCTGGAGGCGAAGCAGGCGGTCGTCGTCGCCACCGGCAGCAAGCCGCGCCTGCCGGACATCGCGGGCCTCAAGGACTCCAACCCGTGGGACAACCGCGAGGGCACCGGCGCCAAGGCCGTGCCGGGCCGGCTGGTGGTGCTGGGCGGCGGCGTGGAGGCCGTGGAGCTGGCGCAGGCGTGGCGCGAGCTGGGCTCGGAGGTGACGCTGGTGCAGCGCGGGCCCCGCGTGCTCAAGCGCTTCGAACCCTTCGTGGGCGAGCAGGTGGCCCAGGCGCTGCGCGACTCCGGCGTGCGCGTGCTCCTGGAGACGCAGGCCACCAAGGTGCAGCGCTCCGGCGCGCAGGGCGAATACACCATCACGCTGACCGGCGGGGACACGCTGCGCGCGGACGCGCTGCTCGTCGCCATGGGCCGCACCGCGCGCACGGACGACCTGGGGCTGGACACCGTGGGGCTCAAGCCCGGCGCGTCCATCGAGGTGGATGATCAGCTGCGCGCCACGGGCGTGGACGGCGGCTGGCTGTATGCGTGCGGCGACGCGAACGGCCGCAACCTGCTCACGCACATGGGCAAGTACCAGGCGCGGCTGCTGGGCGACGTCCTGCTGGGCAAGCCCGCGAAGGCGTGGGCGGACGCGAAGGCCACGCCGCAGGTCATCTTCACGCACCCGCAGGTGGGCAGCGTGGGCCTCACCGAGGAGAAGGCGCGCAAGGCGGGCGTGCCGGTGAAGACCGTGCAGTACGAGCTGGGCAACGTGGCCGGCGCGTCCGTCATGGGCAAGGACCTCCAGGGCACGGCCAAGCTGGTGGTGGACGAGCAGCGCCGGGTCATCGTGGGCGCCACGTTCACCGGGCCCGGCGTGGGCGAGATGATCCACGCGGCCACCATCGCCGTCGCGGGCGAGGTGCCGCTGGACACGCTCTGGCACGCGGTGCCGTCGTACCCCACCGTGAGCGAGGTGTGGCTGCGCCTGCTGGAAGCCTACGGCCTGTGATTGCGGCGGGGCGCCCCCGCGTGGAATGGTGCGCGCCCCACCGTGTCCCTGTCCGTGAACGAGCACCGCCAACGCGCATCCCTGAAGGTGGAGTGGGCGTTGTTGCTGGTGCTCGCCGTGGCGGCCGTGGCGGTGGGCCAGCATCCCCGGCGCGGCGCGGACTTCCGCGTCTACCTCACCGCCGCGGAGCGCTTCCGCGACGGCACGGACCTCTACCGCGCGGAAGACGGCACCATGCCGTTCAAGTACGCGCCCGTCACCGCGCCCCTGTTCCTGCCCTTCACCGCCCTGCCCCCGCGCGCGGCCGTGGCGCTGTGGAACCTGGGCTCCGTGCTCGCGCTGGGCGCCGTGTCCGTGCTCACGCGCCGCGCGGTGCCCAGGGGTGATGAGGCGGCGCCATGGCCGTGGGCGCCGGTGCTCGCCACCGCCGCGCTCCTGCCCGCGTTCTCCTTCGAGATCTTCTACGGTCAGGTGGACGCCGTGCTGCTGTGGCTGCTGGTGCTCGCGGCCGTAGGCGCCGAGCGGGGCCGCGCGTGGGGTCCCGGCGCGGCCTTCGCCGTGGCGTGCCTGCTCAAGCCTCCGGCCGCGCTGCTGGGCCTGTTCTTCCTGGCGCGCAGGCACTGGCGCGTGGTGGGGACCACCGCCCTCTTCGGCGTGCTGCTGGTGCTGCCCACGCTGGGCCGCTACGGGTGGACGGGCACGCTGTCACAGCTGCGTGACTGGACGGAGATCCTGGCGCGAACCACGCCGCCGTGGGCGCTGGGTCACAACCCTCAAGGCCTGCCCACGCTGCTGCTGTCGCTGGTGCTGCCTCCGGATTCCATCCCTCCCGCTGGCGCGATGACGCTGGCGCAGGCCGTGGCGATGGCGCTGTTCATCGCCGCGCTCGTGTGGGCCCGGCCCGGTCCGGTGGAACTGCTCGCGTTCTGCTGCCTGGGCGTGACGCTGCTGTCACCGCTGGCGTGGCGCGCGAACTACCTGCTCGCGTGGCCGGTGATCCGCGTGGCGCTGGAGGGACGCTCGCGCCTGGGGCAGGCGTGCGTGGCCATCGTGGCCCTCATCGGCGTGGCCGTGTCGGACGCCGTGCTGGGAGCGGAAGTGGCCCGGCGCGTGTTGCTCTTGCGTCCGTTCGCGGTGGCGTACGCCGCGCTGCTGATCGCCCTGTTGTGGCAGACTCGGCGGCATGGAACGCCCACGGCGGTGATTTCCGACAAGACCGTGACCCACCTGCCGCGCGGATTCTTGAACGCTCGCGGTCCGTGACCCAATCGAGACATGCCCGGGGGCAAAGTGTCACGGAGCCTGAACCTTCGTGACACACGGTGTCGCTATATGCGTCCCCGTCATGTTCGAAACGTTCGACAGCGCTTCCAGCGCCCCCGCTGCCCGGCGGTTCGCGCTCTCCACCACCGCGTCGGTCGCCGTCTTCGGACTCATCGCCGTGGCGGCGATGACCGCGGCCAACACGGTGAAGGAGGTCATCAAGGAGAAGAAGGTGGACGTCGTCTTCCGTCCCCCTCCGCCTCCGCCGCCTCCCGT
>NZ_RAWL01000595.1:0-4201 GCF_003668885.1 Corallococcus sp. AB049A
CTTCTGGGCCTCGGTCGTGATGACCTGGTCCATGGCCTGGTCCAGCGACTTGTGGGCGGCGACGCCCGGCTGGTCACCCCAGCCGTTCTTCAGCGCCTGGTGCTGGCCGCCAATCTTCTCCGCCGCGCGCCAGTCCTGCTCGAACAGGCGCTGGTTCACGATGCCCACCTCGTACTGGCCCACCGCCGCGGGACGCGGAGGGGGACCGTTCGGCTGGGCGTCCTGCATGGTGACGACCTGGATGCGCCAGGCCCACACCGCGCCCACGAAGAAGAGGACCATGGCGCCCACACCGACGCCGATGATCTTCCCCATGACGAGGTGGTCTTCCTCGGCCGCCACGCCATGCGCGCCGACGATGACCCGCGATTCGACTTCGGACTGGGTCTTCTTCATGGCTGCACGTACCTCAGGGACTCCGCGATGTAGGGGTCCTTCACCGGGAAGGTGTACCGACCGCGCGCCCGGAAGAGGGCGTAGCCCACCGAGACCCCGCCCACGCCCACGAAGGCCGTGAGAATCGTCCAGTGGAACGTCGGACCGGCCTCACCGGAGAACGCCGGCCAGATGAGCCAATACAGGTCCACGGCGTGCATGAGAAGCATGTAGGTGGCCGCCACCGCCAGGGTCCCGGGCTTCTCCTTCAGCTTGCGTGACAGCAGCGTGAAGAACGGCAGCACGAAGTGACCGAAGAAGATGACGTAGGAGACGCCGCGCCACGGGCCGTACATGCGCAGGCCGTACCAGGGGGCCTCTTCCGGGATGTTGGCGATCCACACCAGCAGGAACTGGGAGAAGCCGATGTAGGCCCAGAACGCCGTGAAGGCGAAGATGAGCTTGCCCAGGTTGTGGTAGTGCGGCGTCTTCACCAGGCTGCCGTACAGGTCCTTGCCCTGGGCATTCACCGTGACCAGCGCGAGGACGCAGAAGGCGGCCAGGAAGCTGCCGGAGAAGTAGTAGGCGCCGAAGATGGTGGACTGCCACAGCGGCGTGAGGCTCATCAGCCAGTCAAAGGCGGCGAAGGTGATGGTCAGCGCCAGGAAGGGCAGGGCGCCCGGGGAGAACTTGCGCTGCTTGACGGTCAGCTCCAGCTCGCCCGTCTCATCCTGCTTCGTGCTCCAGCCGTACAGCCGGTGCGAGACGAAGATCCACACCGCGAAGTAGATGACCTGGCGGACGGCGAAGAAGCCCAGGTTGAGGTAGTGGGCCTTCTTGTGGGCCAGGTGCTCCACCTCCACGCCGTGGATGTGGGCGGCCAGCGGCGAGCCATCCACCCAGGGGTAGAGGTACTTCATCATCGGGATGAGGGCGAGGATGAGCACCGCGAAGACGGGCACCGCGATGGAGATGGTCTCCATGGCGCGGCGCAGGACGATGGGCCACTTCGCCTTGGCCGTGTGGAAGATGGCCAGCATGATGAGGGCGGACACGCTGATGCCGACCCAGTAGGTGAAGCCCAAGAGGTAGCTGAAGCTGGTCGCCTCGGGGTTCATGAAGAAGCCCACGGCGGTGAGCACGAGGCCCACCACGCCCAGGCCGAACGCGGGCACCATCAGCTTGGGCGTGCCGGTGTAGCGCTCCATGGCAATCATCGGTTCTCCTGCGGGACGGGCTGCGTCCCGGCGGTGCTGCGGGCGGCCTGGAGCGCGCGCACGTAGGCGACGACGGCCCAGCGCTCACGCGTGTCGAGCTCACCCGAGAAGGACGGCATGATGCCGTAGCCCTCGTTGATGGCGGTGTAGAAGTGGCCGGCCGGCTTGTCCGCGAGCTCCAGGAGGGACGGAGGCAGGCGCAGCGCCATGTTCTCCGCGACGACGCTGTTGCCGTCGCCGAGCACGCCGTGGCACTGCGAGCAGACGATGTTGTACTTCTTCTGGCCCAGCTCCAGCAGGTGCTTGTCCACCGGCAGGGGGATGGCGTTCACGGCCACGCCGTTGGCGCGGCCCGTGGAGATGCCCGGGTTGCCCACCGGCCGCTCGCGCGGGACGGTGCCGGCGGGGGGCACGCGCATGGCGCGGCCGTCCGGCCAGAACTCGGACGTCTCGTAGTACTCGTACTTGGCCTGGGTCTCCATGCGCTGGAGGAACTCCGAGCTGACGTTGCAGCCCGTGAGCGCGGCGAGCCCGGCGGCGGGGATGAGCCACCTCATTCGTTCTCTCCCGAGACGACGGTCACGTGGGTCGCGCCCAGGGCCGTCAGCTGGTTCTTGACGTCCGCGGCGTCCGTTCCCGTGGGGTGCGGGATGCTCAGCCAGTAGCCGTGCGTGGACGCGCTGCGGAACTCTTCCGACTCGAAGGCCGGGTGGTAGGGCTGCGGCAGCCGGCTCAGGCCGAGCAGGCCGAAGAAGATGCCGAACGCGGCGAACAGCACGCTCAACTCGAACGTGATGGGCACCCACGCCGGGAGGCTCAGGAGCGGACGGCCGCCGACGTTGAGCGGATAGTCGATGGTGTTCATCCACGTCTGCATCGTGAGGGCGGTCACCATGCCGGTGAGGCCGCCGCCCAGGGCGATGAAGGGCATGCGAGAGGGCGGCAGACCCAGCGCCTCCGACCCGCCGTGGAGCGGATAGGGGGAGTAGGTGTCCATGCCCTGGAAGCCCTTCTCCCGCATCTGCTGTGTGGCGGAGACGAGGGCTTCCGGAGTGGCGAACTCGGCCAACACCCAGGAATCAAGGACCTTGGCTTCCATGATGCTAGTGCGCTCCGTGGGTGAGGGTGCCCGCCCCGGCGGTGTCCGCGCCATGGCCGTGGGCAGCGTGCGCGGCGTGCTTGAGCTCCAGCTGGAGCTCCTTCACCTCGCTCACCGCGACGGCGGGAACGAACTTGAGGAACAGGAGGAACAGGGTGCCGAACAGGCCCAGCGTGCCGATGTAGATGCACCAGTCCACCCAGGTCGGCGTGTAGATGTCCCACGACGAGGGGAGGAAGTCCTGGGAGAGCGACGTCACGATGATGATGAAGCGCTCGCACCACATGCCGATGTTCACCGCGATGGACGCCACCCACATGATGGGGATGCTGGTGCGGGCCTTCTTGAACCAGAAGATGTTCGGCGTGACGACGTTGCAGGTGATCATCAGCCAGTACACGCCGGCGTAGGGGCCCGTGGCGCGGTTCACGTAGAAGGTCCAGAACTCGTACTGGTTCATGGAGTACCAGGCGATGAAGTGCTCCATCAGGTAGCCGTAGGACACCAGCAGACCCGTCGCCAGGATGACCTTGTTCATGTTCTCCAGGTGGCGGTCGGTGATGACGTCCCGGAGGCCCAGGTACTTGCGGGCGGGCACGATGAGGGTGATCACCATCGCGAAGCCGCTGAACACGGCGCCGGCCACGAAGTAGGGCGGGAAGATGGTCGCGTGCCAGCCCGGAATCTGGGAGACGGCGAAGTCGAACGACACGATGGTGTGCACGGACACCACGAGCGGCGTCGAGAGGCCGGCCAGCAGCAGGTAGCCGATCTTGTAGTTGTGCCAGTGACGGCCGGAGCCGCGCCAGCCGAGCGCGAACAGGCCGTAGATGGTGCGCTGCAGCTTGCCCTTGGAGGAGTCACGCAGGGCCGCCAGGTCCGGGATGAGGCCCACGTACCAGAAGAGCGCGGACACCGTGAGGTACGTGGAGATGGCGAACACGTCCCACACGAGCGGCGAGCGGAACTGCGCCCAGGCGCCCAGGGTGCTGGGGTAGGGGAACAGCCAGAACGCGAACCAGGGACGGCCCGTGTGGAGCAGCGGGAAGAGACCCGCGCACATGACCGCGAACAGCGTCATGGCCTCCGCGAAGCGGTTGATGCTCGTGCGCCACTTCTGCTGGAAGAGCAGGAGGATGGCGGAGATGAGCGTACCGGCGTGACCGATACCGACCCACCAGACGAAGTTGATGATGTCGAACGCCCAGCCCACCGGCTGGTTGTTGCCCCACACGCCGATGCCGCGCGCGAGGGTGTAGGTCACGCCGACGACCAGGAGGCCCAGCGCCGCGGACGTGAGGCCCAGCAGCATGAACCAACCCTTGCCGGGCTTGCGCCAGACATGGTCGAGCAGCGTTTCATTGAGGGACTTGTCGTCGTGGTGCGGCGCGACGAGGTCCCGGGGCTCGAGGGGGTCGAGCGGGAGGTGTGCGGTCTCGGCCATGACGGTCAGTGACCTCCTTCGTGCGCCGGGGCGGCTTCAGCAGGGGCAGCGGGCACGAGGGCGGGG
>NZ_RAWL01000596.1:0-4199 GCF_003668885.1 Corallococcus sp. AB049A
GCGGCAAGCCCGGCGCCCGCCCGGAGAAGCACGGCCAGCGCCCGGAGAAGCTCCGCCCGGACCGCACGTCCCCGGAGCTGGGTCCGGACGGCACGCCCCAGGTGATGCTCCTGCGCCGGGGCTCCGACCGGTGGCTCGCGGGCCCGCCGTGGATCTACCGCGCGGACCTGAACGGCGACCCCGGCCTCCAGGGCGGTGAAGTGGTGCGCGTGGTGGACGGCCGGGGCTGGTTCCTGGGCAAGGCCTTCTATTCGAAGCAGTCGAAGATCTCCCTGCGCTGGCTCACCAACGACGACGTCGCGGTGGACGTGGACTTCTTCCGCCAGCGCCTCCAGTCCGCCGAAGCGCTGCGCAAGCTGGCGCTGCCGGGTGAGACGACGTACCGGCTGGTGCACGGCGAGGCGGACGGCCTGCCCGGGCTCGTGGTGGACCGCTACGGCGACTACCTCAGCGTGCAGTTCCTGGTCCCCGCCATGGAGCAGCGCAAGGCGCTCATCGCGGACCTGCTGGAGGAGCAGTTCCACCCCAAGGGCATCGTCAACCGCTCCGACGTGAGCGTGCGCCACCTGGAGGGCCTCCTCCCGGAGAAGGGCCTGTTGCGAGGCGCGCTGCCGCCGGGCCCCGTGTCCTTCGACGAAGGCCTGGTGCGCATGCGCGCGGACCTGCTGGAAGGCCAGAAGACGGGCGCGTTCCTGGACCAGCGCGAGAACCACGTGATGGCGGCGCAGTACGCCTTCGGCGAGGCGCTGGACTGCTTCAGCTACGTGGGCGGGTTCGCGCTCCAGCTGGCCACGCGCGCGAAGCAGGTCACGGCGGTGGAGATCTCCGAGTCCGCCTCCGCGCAGCTGCGCGAGAACGCCCAGTCCAACAAGCTCACCAACCTGGAGGTGGTGACGGCCAACGCGTTCGACTTCATGCGCGACGCGGTGGACGAGGGCAAGCGCTACGACACCATCGTGATTGATCCGCCCTCCTTCGCGAAGAACAAGGACGCGATCCCGGCGGCGGTGCGCGGCTACAAGGAGCTCAACCTGCGCGCCTTCCAGCTGTTGCGCCCCGGCGGCATCCTGGTGACCGCGAGCTGCACGTACCACGTGGATGAGCAGGCCTTCGAGGAGATGCTCGCCTCCGCGGCGTCGGACGCGAAGCGCCGGGTGCAGATCATCGAGCGCCGGGGCGCGGGCCGGGACCACCCCGTCCTCCTCAACCTGCGCGAGACGCGCTACCTCAAATGTTTCGTCCTGCGCATGCTGTGAGATAGGGTGGGACCCATCCAGGGGGTCCATCCATCGGCCCCCGACGTGCGGGAACGGTTGAGGCATGGCACGCCGGGATTGGGACGACGCAGACGACGAGGCCCCCGCGTCCGGTACGCGGGCATTGGAGCGCGCCCTCCAGGAGACGCGCACCGTCTACCGGCAGGCGGACGAGGCGTACGCCCCGTATTCGTGCCCGGCGAGCGGTGAGTGCTGCCAGCTGGCCGTGACGAAGCGCCAGCCCTGGCTGTGGCTCCCGGAGTGGGAGCTGCTCAAGCGCAGCAAGCCCCTTCCGCCCCCCAGGGCCGACGGCGGCTGTCCCTACCTGGACGCGGCGGGCCTGCGCTGCACCGTGTACGCGGACCGGCCGTTCGGCTGCCGCACCTTCTTCTGTCAGCGCATCCAGGGCCCCGCGCGCCAGCCGTCGGAGGAGGTCTCCAGGCTGCTCCTGCGGTTGGAGCGGATTTCACAGCGTGTGATGCCGTCACTGCGAGGGCCACGTCCCCTCCTGGAATGGTATGCGGGGGTCAGTACCGCCCCGGCCCGGGAGGAACCATGAAGTCCATGCCGCAGACGTGGTGGCAAAGCGCCCACCCGAGTCCCGCCATGTCCACGCCCGTGGGTGCTCGCGCATGATTCCCCCCCGTTGGTTGATCGCGCCCCAGGAGTTCAAGGGCACCCTGACCGCGGCCGAGGCCGCGGAGGCCATGGCGGAGGGGCTGCGGGAGGCCTCGCTGGACGTGGTGCTGGACGTGGCGCCGCTCGCGGACGGAGGGCCGGGCACGCTCGACGCGTTGCTCGCGGGCTCGAAGGGCGAGCGGCTGCCGCTCACCGTGCGCGGCCCCATGGGCACGCCCGTGGAGGCCTGCTGGGCGCGGCTGGATGATGGGCGCACGGCGGTGGTGGAGATGGCGCAGGCCTCGGGGCTCGCGCGGGTCCCCCCGGAGCAGCGGGACGCGCGCGCCGCGTGCACGCACGGCACGGGAGAGCTGATGCGCGCGGCGCTGGACTCGGGCTGCGAGCGGCTCATCGTCGGCCTGGGCGGCAGCGCCACCACGGATGGCGGCAAGGGCGCGCTGGAGGCGCTGGGCTTCCGCTTCCTGGACGCGGACGGCGCGCCGCTACCTCCGGGTGGAGCGAGCCTCGCCAGGCTTTCGCGCGTGGATGCGAGCGGCAGACACCCGCGCCTGGAACAGGTGGAGCTGCTCATCGCCACGGACGTGACGTCACCGCTTCTGGGAAACGACGGCGCCGCGCGCCTCTTCGGTCCGCAGAAGGGCGCGGACGCGGTGGCGGTGGAGGAGCTGGAGGCGGCACTGGCCACCTTCTGCCGCATCGTCGACGAGGGCACCGCCAACCTCCCCGGCGCGGGCGCGGCGGGAGGCCTGGGCTACGGGCTCGCGGCGCTCGGGGGTGGGAAGCTCACCTCCGGGTATGTCCTGGTGGCGCGGGCGCTGGGTCTGGACAGGCGGGTGCTGCTCGCGGACCTGGTGCTCACGGGCGAGGGGCGCTTCGACCGGCAGACGTCCATGGGCAAGGGCCCCGTGGCGCTCGCGAGGCTGGCGCGCGCGCAGGGCACGCACGTGGTGCTCTTCGCGGGGGTCGTGCAGCGGGACAACAGACCGGACCTGTCCCTCTTCCAGGAGGTGGTGGAGCTGAACGCACAGGCCCGCCCCGGCGCCACCGCCCGGGAGACGCTGCGCGAGGCCACCACCCGGTGGGCGCTCGCGCACCTGGGCCGGTAGCTACGGCGCGATCGGATCCGTCGTGCGCACCACGCGCATCCCGGCGGCCTTGAAGCCCTCCAGCGCCTCCTTCGCCACGCGGGGGAAGTCCAGCGCCGCGGGCAGCGGCTTCAACGGAGGCGCGGGCACGGGGCTCATCGCGTCCTCCAGGATGTGGATGCGCTGGAGCTTCGACGTGTCCGTGCGCTCCAGGTACTGCTGCAGGTCCCTCAGCGTGGACATCACGCAGTGCGAGCTGGCCTGACCGAAGACGTACACGCGGTCGAACGACATGAGGTGCTCCATCAGCCGCGCGTTGAACTCGCCCACGCGCTGGCCCTTCACCTCCGTCACCTCCGGCGCCATCACGGAGTAGTTCTCCGTCAGCGGGTGCTCGCCCTTCAGCTCGAAGTGCGTGGGCGTGTCCCGCACCAGCGCGTGGAAGAGGCTCGCCTCGTACATCGCCGGCACCAGCGCGTGGCTCTGCCCGCCCAGGAGCGCGTGGTACGGCCAGATGGTCAGCACGTACCGGCCGCTCGCCTCCAGCCCCTCGCAGTACGCCAGGCTCTCCTCCGGGTGGCGCGTCGCCCGCCAGCGGCCCTCCCGCACGTCCTTCGCGGTGATGACCGTCATGGGCGCGGGCGGACGGCCCTCCGCGTCCCTCCACCAGCCGGGATGGAAGATTTGAAAGGCCCGGTGCGTGTCCAGGGAGAACACCAGCCCCGTCAGCCGCTCCAGGTTCGCGTACAGCCAGCGCAGCGTGCGCTGCGTGTCCTCCACCGCGCCCGGGACGAAGAGGCTCGCGCCCGGCGTGCAGAAGGCCACCTGCGCGTCGATGCCGAACGCCGCGATGCGGAGTGTGTCCTCGCGGGCCGGACGCACGCGGTGCTCGGCGGCGTAGCGCCAGGCCTCCTCGGAGACCTCCGCCACGCGCTCCAGGTAGAGCTGGCCGACGCGGGCTTCGTCGTGGAACCGGGGCAGGGGCAGCGGCATGACGTCCTCTCCAGGCCCGCATGGGCCGCCGCGCCTTGTCCTGCGGTCAGCGGCCCTGCGGGAAGTGGCGCCGGGTGAGGGACTCCACCAGCGCCTGCGTGGTGGCAGTGTACCCGATGCGCTGCTCCTCCGGCGTGAGGCCTTCGGTGCCCACCAGCGACGGCGCGGACGGGGCCGAGTCCATCAGCGGGAAGTACCCCTGGGGCGTCGCCTCCCCCGCCTGCCC
>NZ_RAWL01000597.1:0-4167 GCF_003668885.1 Corallococcus sp. AB049A
GCGCGGGGCTGGAGCGGCTGGTGGGCGCGGGCACGAGCGTGTCCGCGCTGGGCATCTGCGTGGGGATGATGGTGACGACGCCGCGCTACCTGTCCGCGCTGGCCGCCGGGGAGCGCTCGCTGTTCGGGCTGGAGCGCATGTCGGCGTCGGGCGTGCCCATGCGGGCGCTCGCGGTGACGTGGGCGCTGGTGCTGGGGTTCGTGAACCTGGGAGATTTGTCGGAGCTCTTCGCGCTGTCCGCCATCGCGGTGCTGATGCAATTTGGAGTCACGGCGGCGGCGCTCGCGGTGCTGTCGCTGCGGCGGGAGCGGAACCTGCGGCCGGTGCACGCGCTGCTGGCGGTGCCCACGCTGGTGCTGGGCCTGACGCTGGTGGCCTTTGGCGCGAGCGCCCGGGAGGCGGCGGTCGCGTCGGTGGCGGTGCTCGCGGGGCTGGCGCTGATGCGATTGTCGCGGCCGAGGGAGCCAGCGCCCGTCCGCCTGCCGTAGTGCTTTCGCACGTCAGGAGGGCGGGCAGGCCTGGGGACAACCCAGCACGTCGTGTTGCGAAGGAGGGAGCAGGCCGGAAGACTCGCGAGGCGATGCTCGGGTATCAGGCGAATGCGCAGTGGCGGGACATGTCTGACTTCGTGGTGCACTTCACGAAGCCCGGGCCCCCGTACCACGACGCCTACCAGAACATGATGAGCATCCTGGGGGCGCGCACGCTCATCCCGGGCGCGGAGGGGTTTGGCATCGCGCGGCGGGAAGCGGCGGTGGCGAACCTGCACCGCTCGGTGTGCTTCAGCGAGATCCCGTTGGATCAGCTCGCGAGGCTGGTGCAGCGCCGGAGCCTGTACGGCATCGCCTTCCGCAAGAGCTTCATCCTGTCGCAGGGCGGAGGTCCGGTCTGGTACGTCCAGTACGGCTCACCGGCGCACCTGGCGATGAAGCACCAGTTGGATCAGGCCCTGGCGGCGAAGGAGCCGCAGAAGGAACCCGTTTGGGCGGTGACGCCCTTCGTGGACATCCAGGGTGACGCGCACAACGCGCCCTACAGCTACCGCTTCGACTGGGAGCGCGAGTGGCGCGTCCCGGGCCTGCTGCGCTTCACGGAGTACGACGTCGCGGCGCTCTTCCTGCCGGAAGAGGTCCACACCGTGGCCCGGGACTTCTTCGCCTGGGCCGTGAGGGAGCGCGCGGGTCCGGGCTACTTCTGCCCCGTGTTGGACCCAGGCTGGAAGGCCGGGCAGATCATGGAGGCGCTGGCGAAGCACACGCAGGCGCCGGTCGCGACCGAGCGCAAGAGCGTGCAGGGGTAAGCCGCTTCAGGGCTTGTACTTCTTGAGCCGCCTCTCGAGGTTGCTCACGGGAGAGAAGGAGAAGGCCCGTCCGACCTGGTCCCTCTTCAAGAGCCCCGCGGCTTCAAGGTCGAGCAGGTCCTGCCGGGCGGTTTGATAGACGACTCCGTGCCGACGCCGGTGCGACTGGATGTCATAGCTGGCATCCGGATGGTGGAGGGCGTGCGCCAGCAGCTCTCGCTGCCGATGATTCAGAACCGATCCTTCCTTGAGAAGTAGATCCACCTGCCTGGCTTCCCGCCCCTTCCGCTCCAGATACGCGTAGAGGTCATCGGTCGCGCGTTGAATGACCTCCAGCTGATGCAAGAGGAAGTAGGTGAGGTCTCCGTGGTCCGTCTCCGTGAACAGGAACGCCCGGCTGTATTGCATCTGGGCTCGCTGGATGATCCGCGAGATGGAGAGGAACTCCGCGATCCAATACCCCTGCCGGATCATGCTCCAGTAGAAGAGGGCCCGCGCGGTGCGCCCGTTGCCATCCACGAAGGGATGGTCGTAGGCGAGCATGAAGTGGATCACGATGGCGCGTACGACTGGATGGATGAAGACCGCCCCTCCGGAGTCATTCGCGAAAGCACAGAGCTGCCGCAATCGCCCGGGCAGTTCACGAGCGTCAGGGGGGACATGGAGGGTCTCTCCACTCGCCCGGTCCTGGACCGTGACGGGCTCATCGCCGCGCCGCAAGCGCCCCTCTTCGCCAGGCTCAAGCGTGTCACGCGTGATGGTTTCGTGAAGCTCCAGGAGCAGCGACGTCGTCAGCGGGACATGAGCATTCCGGCGCATCAACTCCATCGCCTGGAAGTTGTTGAAGATCATCCGCTCGTCCTTGGTCCGAGGCGGACGTCCCTGCTCCAGCATCTGCTTCGCGACCTTTCGCGTCGTGGAGGCCCCTTCCAGCTGACTGGAAGTGATGGCTTCCTCCATCAGCGATTCGACGATGTATCGATCCCGGACAGCTGGATTGGCCAGTTGAGGGTCAGCCAGCTCCAGCCCCTTCCCAAGCTGCCAATCAATCTGGTGCAGGCCGGATAGGAGGCCGTTCGGGCGGACGAACGAAAACGGTCGTCCTGCCTTGTCGAGGAGCGGCACATCGGAGCCAAGCGCGGCGCGAGCAGTCTTGAGCCGGTACCACCACTCGTCATGCGTCATACCCTCGGGGACGGGATGACGGCGAAGCTCATCCCAGTGGAGGTAGCGGCCGTCCACCTCCGGCCCTATCGGCTTGCGCTCCAGCAGAGCGACAAGCCTCTCCGTTCCCTCCTGAGCCACCCGCTGGACAAACGCATGGAGGTCAGGAGGCGTCGCAGGGAGTCGCATGGGCTTGAACTACCAATCTACTACTAATCTTGCAGCAGATTGGTAGTTCCCTACCGCACCCGTTCGATGCGGTGCTTGCGGCCCTTGATGCGGCCTTCGCTCAGCCGCTGGAACGCGACCTTCACCACGCGCTTGGAGACGGCGACGAAGGCGTGATGGTCGTGGATCTCAATCTTGCCCACGTCCTCCGCCTTCAGTCCGCCTGCCTCACCCGTCAGCGCGCCCAGGATGTCCCCGGGCCGCATCTTGTCCTTGCGCCCCGCGGAGATGGACAGCGTCTCCCAGCCAGAGATGAGTGACACGCCCGGCACGTTCTCCGGCACCAGCGCGTCCACGTCTCCCTTCTCCAGCTTCACGCCCGTCGTCGCCTCGATGTCCTCCACCTTGCGGCTGTCCGAGCGCGTCACCAGCGACAGCGCCAGCCCCCGCCGCCCCGCGCGCCCCGTGCGGCCGATGCGATGCACGTACGCTTCCGGCTGCTGCGGCAGCTCGTAGTTCACCACCGCGTCCAGCGCCTCCACGTCGATGCCCCGGCCCGCCACGTCCGTGGCCACCAGCACGCGCGTGCTGTGATTGCGGAACTTCGCCATCACCCGGTCCCGGTCGAACTGCTCCAGGTCTCCCTGCAAGCCGTCCGCGCTCACGCCCGCCTGCACCAGGGCCCGCGTCAGCTCCACCACCACCGCCTTGAAGTTGCAGAACACGATGGCGGAGGCCGGCTGGTGCTGGCGCAACAGCCGCAAGAGCAGCGACTGCTTCTCCTCCGGCTGGCAGGCGTAGGCCACCTGCTGGATGTCCGGCGCGGCCTCCTCCTGCGCCAGCGACACCCGCACCGGGTCCTTCTGGAACGCGCGGCTCAGCTTCTCGATGTCGTCCGGGAAGGTCGCGGAGAAGAGCACCGTCTGGCGCTTCGCGGGCGTCGCCCCGAGCACCCGCTCCATGTCCTCCCGGAAGCCCATGTCCAGCATCCGGTCCGCTTCATCCAGCACCACCGTGGCCAGGTGCCGCGTGTCCAGCACCTCGCGGTCCAGCAGGTCGATGATGCGCCCCGGCGTCCCCACGCCGATGTGCGCGCCCTTCTCCAGCGCCTCCACCTGCGGCCGGATGGGCGAGCCTCCCGCGAGCGCCAGCACCTGCACGCCCGGCATCCGCCGCGCCAGCCGGCGGATCTCTCCGGCCACCTGCGCGCACAGCTCGCGCGTGGGGCAGAGCACCAGCGCCTGGAGCCGCCGGTCCTGCGTGAGCTTCACCTTCTGCAGGATGGGCAGCGCGAACGCCGCCGTCTTCCCGCTGCCCGTGCGCGCCTGGCCCACCAGGTCTTTTCCCTGCAAGAGCACCGGGATGCTCTGCGCCTGGATGGGGGTGGCGGTCTTGAACTCCAGCTCCTCCAGCACCTGGAGCAGCGGGGGCGACAGCGCGAGCGCGGAGAATTCCATCGGAGCCTCGGGGGACGGAGGCACGGGGCGCCTCGGGAGAACGCGCCCTTGTAGCAGCCTTCACACGCCGGACAAGCC
>NZ_RAWL01000598.1:0-4165 GCF_003668885.1 Corallococcus sp. AB049A
CTCCTCCCCCTCCCCTCCTCCCGAACCGCCCTCCGGCGTCGCGCGCACCGTGGCGCTGGAGGCCGCGGATCCGCTCTCCGTCCTCAACCAGGCGTTCCGCGACGCCTACGCCGCGCGCCGTGAAGCCGTGCTGTCGCGCATGGGCCCCGTCATCGCGCAGATCGACGACGTGCTCATCCTCCGCAAGGGCGGCCAGCGCTTCGAGTCCCCCGCGCGCACGCGCCACTACCACGAGTACAAGGCCGTCACCCACGTCCCCCTCGCGCTCCACGTCCTGCTCGCGAGCCGCAAGGACGCGCTCGACGAGGAGACGCGCACGCGGCTCACCACGCTGCGCGGGCTCATCACCACCGCGTCCTCGAGCCTGGACACCCGGGGCCTTCCCGCCGACGCCCTGGCGCGGCAGCGCCGCATGCTCCAGGCGTCACTCGCGCTGGTGGACTCCGTGCTCGCCGCGAACCGCGTGACGCAGGCGCAGCTCGCGGCGTTCATCCACGCCCAGGTGCCGGACCTCCTGAAGAACGCCGAGGACGCGGCGAAGGATCAAATCCACACCATGCACGCGTCCGTCGAAGCGTGGAAACGCCAGATGACCGCCGAGGAGCGCGGCCAGCTGCGCGCCGTGGTGGCCGCGTCGCACATGTCGCGGCCCGGCAACGTGGCCGCGCAATACTTCTCCATCACCCTGGGCGACACCTGGGAGGGGCGCTTCCACGAGGAGGATCAGCAGCCCGGCAAGCGCGTCCTGTCATCGGAGGCGACGTTCGACGAGCCCTCGGCGTTCGCGCTGCTCGCCACGCACGTGCTGGACGCGAACACGTCGCGCGGCATCTTCGGCGAGGAGACGCGCATGGCCCGGGACCTGCTCGCGGACGCCGCCGAGCGCATCCTCGCGGACATGTTCAAGACGTCACCCGAGCCGCCCGGGACGAGCACGCCGTAGACGGCTTCAGGGCCGCGCGAGCGGCAGCTCCACGGTGACCGTCGCGCCCTCGCCCAGGCGGCTCTGCATGGACACGCTCCCGCCCTCGGCCTCCACGATGGTGCGGGTGAGGTACAGCCCCAGCCCCAGGCCGCCGTAGTGGCGCTCGGACACGGCGCGGCCGTAGCGCTCGAAGAGGCGCGGCTGCTGCTCCGGCGCGATGCCGATGCCCTCGTCGCGCACCGTGAGCCGCGCCATGCCGCCTTCCACCGTCAGCCGCACGGACACCGGGGCGCCCGCGCCGTACTTGAGGGCGTTGTCCAGCAGGTGCTCCAACACCTGCCCCAGCCGCACCCGGTCGAAGCAGCCGCGCACCGGCTCCGGGGCCTCCACCTGGAAGCCGCAGTGCTCCACGGCGAACCTCGGCGCGAACTCCCCGGCCACCTCGCGCACCACCTGCGCGAGGTCCACCTCCTCGCGCTGCAGGCGGAAGGTGCCGGCGTTGATGCGCGAGACGTCCAGGAGGTTGTTCATCAGGTCCGTGAGCCGGCGGACCTGGCGGTTCCCCGTTTCGACGTGCGACTCGATGATGGGCGCGAGCGGCGACTCCGGATGCGCCTTCACCGCGCGCGCGAGCGCCTGGAGCTTCAGGCTCAGGGGCGTCAGGGGCGTCTTCAGCTCGTGGCTCGCGACGGACAGGAACTCGTCGCGCAGGCGCACGGCCTCGCGTGCGTCCTGGAGCAGTCGCGCGTTGTCCACCGCGAGCGCGGCCAGGGTCGCCAGCTCCTGGGCGAAGCGAAGGTCCTCCTCGTCGTACCGGCGGCTGGAGGTGGTGATCAGGAAGGTCAGCGCGCCCAGGATGTGGCCCCGGGCCAGCAGCGGCACCGTGAGCAGGGAGCGGATGTCCACCCGCCGCATCGTCTCCAGGTGCTCCGCGTCCTGCGCCGCGGACCGCATCACCGCCTCCGTGACCTCCGGAACCAGGGTGGACCGGCCGGTCGCCAGCGCCACCGCGGGCGGATAGACGGGGTGTTCCTGGGGGACCGGCTTCATCCGCTGCACGGTGGCCGCGAGCGAGGCATGCGCCGGGTCGGACGTCACCACCTGGGCGCGCTCGAAGTGGCCGTCCGGGTGCAACACGTCCACCACGCACCAGTCCGCGAGCGCGGACACCGACAGGTTCGCCAGCGTGGCCAGCGTGGAGGACACGTCCATCGACGAGGCGAACAGCTCGCTGGCCCGAGCGAAGAACACGGTGCGCTCCTCGGCCAGTACCTGGGCGTGGATGTCCACGCAGGTGCCCACCCATTCGCGAATGGTGCCGTCCGGCGCCCGCACCGGAACGCCCTTCGCGAGCATCCACACGTACCCGCCCTCCGCGCGGCCCAGCCGGTAGCGCTCCGCCCAGGATTCGTTCGCGGCCCGCGCCCGGTCCACCGCGGCCCGGATCCGCTCCCGGTCGCCCGGATGCAGCGCCTGGAGCCAGCCCCGGCCGCGCATCTGCTCCCGCGTCTGGCCGGTGAAGGCCAGCCAGGCGTTGGCGAGGGGCGCCTGCCCGTCGTCCGGCGAATCCGTCCAGGTGACCTGCGCGGCCGTCTCCACCAGCTGGCGGAGCCGCTCGGTCTCCAGGCGCAGCAGGGTCAGCTCGTCATCCGGCGCGGCCTGTACCTGGAGAGGAGGCGTCATCGCGGCGGCTCAGTACACGTTGTACTTGGCGCGGAGCGCCTCGTGCTCCTGCGCGTTGCGCGACGGGTGCAGGACCTTCTGCGCGTCGTGCAGGTAGTACCAGTAGTCGCTCTTCACCGGCCGCAGCGCGGCGAGCAGCGAGTCCACCGTGGGCGCGCCAATGGGGCCCGGCGGCAGGCCCGCACGCGTGCGCGAGTTCCACGGATCCGAGTTGTCCCGCAGCCGCTTGAGGAACGCCTTGCGGTCGTTCCACTCCGCCAGCTCGTAGCGGCTGGTGGCGTCCACGCCCAGCGGGAAGCCCTTGTCCACGCGCTTCCAGAGGATGCCCGCGACCAGCGCGCGCTGCGAGGGCACCGGCTCCTCGCGCTCCAGCATGGAGGCCATCACGACGATGTCGTGCAGCGACCGGCCGCTCTTGGCGATCTCATCCTTGTGCTCGTCGTAGAAGCGCGCGCGGAAGGTGTCGATCTGCCGCTGGATGAACGCCTCCACCTTGAAGTTGTCCGCGATGATCCCGTAGGTCTCCGGGTAGAGGTAGCCCTCCAGGCTGCGGGTGGGCAGCGGGAACGGCGCGGCGAAGCGGCCCGGCTGGCTGGCCGCGGCGATGTACTCGCCCGGCTTGATCAGCCCCTGGGCGGCGAGCACCTGGTCGGTGTCGCGCAGGCGCCAGCCTTCAATCATCGCGAAGGGCACGTCCTCCGGCAGCGGCTGCCCTTCCAGGGCGTTGGCCAGCTCCGCCACGGACGCGGTGGGGCTGAGCATGAACCGGCCCGCCTTCACGTTGAGGCTGCCCCGGCGCCACAGGTGGAAGCGCCACACGGTGGGGTCATCCAGGAAGCCCTGGGCCTGGAGCTGCTGGCCCAGCGAGCGCGCGGACGCGCCCTTCTTCACCACGAACTCCTTGGGCGCCGGATCCGCCGCCGCGTGCGGCGCGGTGGTGGCGTTCTGGAAGTGCATGAACACGCCGCCTGCACCCGCGGCCGCCAGGACGATGAGCACGAGGAGCGCGACCAGGATCTTCTTCATGGGGCGCCAACCTATCAAAGGCCCTGACGCTTCCAACGAGAACCACCGTGCCTCCGGCCGGGCAGGCGGACGCAAGCGCCCCCTTCTCAACACCCACCGGAGAAGGCGCCCCTTCCCCCACGCCTCGTCTAGGATGAAGGCCTTGTTCGTCGACCCCCGCAGGCTCGAAACCTTCCGCGTCGTCGCCTCCAGCGGGCAGATCTCCGCCGCCTCGCGCCTGCTCCACCTGTCTCAGCCCGCCGTCACCGCGCAGGTCCGGCAGCTGGAGGCGGACTGCGGCCAGCCGCTCCTGGTGCGCACCGCGCGGGGAGTGCGGCTGAACGCGGCCGGACGGGTGCTCTTCGAGTACGCCCAGCGCATCCACGGCCTGCTGGACGAGGCGGCGCTCGCCATCACGGCGGAGGAGACCCTCACCGGGGAGCTGGCGCTGGCGGCGAGCACCACCGTCGCCAACGCCATCGTGCCGGGCCTCCTGGCGTCCTTCCTGCGCACGCACCCGGAGCTCCAGGTCCGTCTGGAAGTGGGCAATAC
>NZ_RAWL01000599.1:0-4136 GCF_003668885.1 Corallococcus sp. AB049A
CTCCCACCCCATGCACCGGCTCCTCGCTCCCCTCCTCCTCCTGCTCGTTGCCCTGGCCAGCGTGGCGGGGGGCGCCGTGTGGTTCATCCAGCGCGACCGGCAGTCGCTCGTGGAGCAGTTCGGGCGGGACCGGCAGGCCCAGCTGGACGAAGCCGCCAGCGGCGTCGCCCGGTCGCTGGAGGACCTGGGGGACAACCTGCGCTTCGCGAGCGAGCTGCTCGCCCAGCCCGGCTCCGCCGGGGACCACCACAACGAGCTGCGCGCCCTGCTGGAGGCCGTGGGCCAGTACCGGGCCATCGCCGTGCTGGGCCCGGATGGAGAGGAGCGCCTCTTCCTGGTGGACCACAAGTCGCGCCACCTGCCGAGGGACGCCGTCCATCCCCCGGCGCTCGTGGACACCGCGCGGCTGGCGCTCACGGCCCCGGTGGGGCACGTCATCCCCTCGCACCCCATTGAAGGCCCCGCGTCCTCCGGGTGGATGCGTGTCTTCGCCATCCGCATCGACTCCGACGAGCCCGGGGGCGGCGGCGCCGTCGCCATCCTCGTGGACACCGAACCGCTCTTCGCGCCGCTGCGCATGGTGACGGTGGAGGAGCACACGCGCCTGCTGCTCTTGGGCGCCCACGGCACGCCCGCGCCCATGAGCGACCCGGCGCTCGCGTCCTGGCACCGGCGGCTGGGGGAACCCGCGGGCTCGCTCGTGCCGGGCCTGCGCACGCTGGTGGCGAGGATGCGCGCGGGCGCCGCCGGGACGCTGCGGCTCAACGAGGCGGAGGCCACGCGCCTGGGCCTCGGGCCCGCGGACGCGGTGGCCACGTTCCGGCCCCTGCGCATGCGAGGCGAAGCGTCCTGGTCCGTGGCGACGCTCTCCTCCACCAGCGCCCTGCGCTCCCACGAGCGCACCCTGGTGCTGCGCCTGTCGCTGGCGGCGCTCCTCATCGCGGTGTTCCTGGTGGCCTTCGGGACCTACGTGGTGCTGGCCAACCGCCGCGCGGTGGCGCTCCAGGAGAGCCTTCGCCACGCCGCCCGGTTCGCGCACCTGCATGAGAAGACGCAGAAGATCCTCGACCACATCCCCACGGGCATCCTCGCCCTCGACCGCGAGGGCCGCATCAGCGCCGTGAACCAGGCCCTGCGCGCGCGCCTGCCCGCCACCGCCGTGGGCAGCACGCTGCCGGAGGCCTTCCCCTCCGCGCCCGCGGCGGCGGTGCAGCGGCTGGGCGCGATGGTGCTGGCCGCGCGGGACCAGGGCGCCGTGCGCAGCCTGCACGGCGAACCGCTCAGCCTCTTCAACGAGAAGGACCAGTTCAACGTCCACGCCGTCCCGCTGGAGCACGGCGACGGAGAGGCGAGCACGCTGCTGGTGCTGGAGGACCTGAGCAACGTGCGCATGCTGGAGGACCAGCTGTTGCGCGCGGAGAAGCTGGCCACGGTGGGCGTGCTCGCCGCGGGCGTGGCGCATGAGATCGGCACGCCGCTGGGCATCATCCGGGGCCACGCCGAGTACATGCTCCAGAAGGTCGGCGGCGTGGAGCACCCGCAGGGCCGGGGCCTCAACGCCATCGTCACGCAGATCGACCGGGTGAGCCGCATCATCCGCCAGCTGCTGGACCTCTCCCGCCTCCAGCCCGCGCGGGCCGGCGTCGTCCCGCTGGCCACCGTGGTGCGGGGCCTCCAGGAGCTGCTCGACGTGGAGGCCGAGCGCCGGCACGTCCACTTCGAGATGGACGTGCCCGAGCGGCTGCCCAGCCTCGCGGCGGACGCGGATCAGCTCCAGCAGGTGCTCCTCAACCTCACGCTCAACGCCTGTGACGCGTGCAGTGCCGGGGGCCACGTGCGGCTGAGCGCGTCCGCGTGCGTGGCGGGAGACACGCAGGCGGTGGAGATCCGCGTCCAGGACGATGGCCGCGGCATCGCGCCGGAGCACCTGCACCAGGTCTTCGACCCCTTCTTCACCACCAAGAAGCGCGGCCAGGGCACGGGCCTGGGCCTGAGCGTGGTGGCGCAGATCGTCCGCAATCACGGTGGCCAGGTGGGGGTCGAAAGCGAGCCCGGCCGGGGCACCGTCGTCACGCTGCGGTGGCCGGTGGCCGCCGCGTCCGGCTGGGAGGAACGGCATGCCGTCTAGCGCGCGCATCCTCGTCGTGGATGACCACGAGGAGATGGGCCAGATGTTGAAGGATCCCCTCACCGACGCGGGCTACCGCGTGGACCTGTCCACGGGAGGCGCGGACGCCATCGCCCAGCTCAAGGCCCGCGTCTACGACGTCGTGCTGTGCGACCTGCGCATGGAGGAGGTGGACGGGCTGGACGTGCTCGCGGCCGCGCGCAAGCACGACCCGGAGCTTCCGGTGCTGCTGATGACCGCCTTTGGCGCGGTGGAGAGCGCCGTGGAGGCCATGAAGCGCGGCGCCTGGCACTACCTCACCAAGCCCTTCCGCCTGGATGAGGTCCTGCTCCACGTGGGCCGCGCCCTGGAGGCCCGGCGCCTGAGGTCCGAGCACCGCGACCTGAAGCGCCAGGTGGCCCAGCGCGGCGGCCTGGGGGCGCTGTTGGGGCACAGCGCGCCCATGCGGACGCTCTACGAGCTCATCGACCGCGTGGCGGCCTCCGAGGCGCCGGTGCTCATCCGGGGCGAGAGCGGCAGCGGCAAGGAGCTGGTCGCGCGGGCGCTCCACTCGGAAGGCCCCCGCGACCCGGCGCCCTTCGTGGCGGTCAACTGCACCGCCCTGCCCCACGCCCTCTTGGAGAGCGAGCTGTTCGGCCACCTCAAGGGCGCGTTCAGCGGCGCCACCACCACGCGCCGGGGCCTCTTCGTGGAGGCGGACGGCGGCACGCTCTTCCTCGACGAAATCGGGGACATGCCCCCGGAGCTCCAGGCGAAGCTGCTGCGCGTGCTCCAGGACGGCGAGGTGCGCGCCGTGGGCGCGGACGGCTCGCGCAAGGTGGACGTGCGCATCCTCGCGGCCACGCATCAGGACCTGGAGGCGCGGGTGAAGGAAGGCCGCTTCCGCGCGGACCTCTTCTACCGGCTCAACGTCGTCTCGCTCCGGGTCCCCCCGTTGCGCGAGCGCACGGAGGACATCCCCAAGCTCGCGGAGCACTTCGTCGCCCAGGCCCGGGCGCGCAACCCGCGCTCGCCCGTCACCACCCTGGCCCCCGAAACCATCGCCACGCTCACGCGCATGCCGTGGCCCGGCAACGTGCGCGAGCTGGAGAACCTGGTGGAGCGCATGGTCGTCCTGGGCGCGCAGCCCACCGTGGACCTGGCCCAGCTGCGGCTGCACACCACGGACGCCGCGCCGGAGGTCCACCCGCTGGCGGCGGCCCAAGGACAGGTGGTGCCGCTGAGACAGCTGGAGGGTGAATACATCGCGTGGGTGGTCGCCCGCTGTGGAGGCAACAAGACGCGCGCGGCGGAGCTGCTGGGGATTGATGTCTCCACCATCCACCGCCGGGAGAAGACGGACAGCGGCGTTTCGCAACGCTAGGACGACGCGCTTTGCCAGTCATCGCGCCACCCCGCGCGACACGCCCGAGAGGAGGACCCCGGCACAGCCCTTGCTCATGTCTCAGGGCATGAACCGAACCCACCTGGTCCTCCTGATGTCAGTGATTGGCCTCACCGGTTGCGCGAGGCGCGCGGCCAACCCCAGCACCGCCGGCGCGGCGACCCACGCGCCGGCCCCCGCCGCCAGCGATAGAAGCAACGCGGCCAGGCCCGCGCCCGACGACACGGAGCAGGCGCTCGCGGCGCTCAACGCCGCGCCCATCTACTTCCCGCTCGACTCCTCGATCCTGCCGCCCGAGGCCACCGAGGAGCTGTCGCGCATCGCCCAGGCCCTGCGTCAGCGCAGCCAGGCGAAGGTGACGGTGGCGGGCCACACCTGCGAGCTGGGCACCACTGAATACAACGTCGCGCTGGGCCAACGCCGCGCCGCCAGCGTGCGCGCCTACCTGGTGAACCTGGGCGTCGAGCCCCAGCGCATCTCCGTCATCTCCTACGGCGAGGAGCGGCCCGCGGACGTGAACGCCCCGGAGAAGAACCGCCGCGCGGAGTTCTCCTTCCGGCTGGCGGAGCAGGCCCGCGCCGGCGAGCTGTAAGCCCTTTCGACCTTCACCGCCCCACCCATCCC